>JAEDJV010000118.1 GCA_016296165.1 Oscillospiraceae bacterium
GGTCTGTCCAAAGTATGCCAGAAGCAATCAACAACATATAATTTCTCTAATAAAGGTTCTATATAATCATCATGAATCGACACACAATCATATTTTTCCGGCTCATAGATATCATATCGTTTGTTTGGACTGGGATTTTCATTCATGATTCCAAATTCATGTTTTGCCATTTTTTCTTCCTCCACAACTACAGATTGATTATTCCTGTATTTCTTCTGTTCTATAAACTACATCACCCTTAAAATAACGGATGCTTAATGTCATATCTTTCGGATTAGTATTCGGTATCCAAAGCCATCCCACAAATTGTAACTTATGCCACCCATAATACTCGTCGATTACTTCAAAACTAAAACCTTTATACTTCTCTTTAAATTCAGTAAGAGTGAGTTTTTCTCCACGAAATCCCCCAATTTTTCCGCCTTTTCCCTGAATAACAACATCGCAGCAATCTGGATCAATACTTTCTATAACAATGTTTCCACGTACATTTGGACCGCCAATAGTTATAGAACTTTTAGTGTCTCTGTACTAATGTGGCGCAGTAATTTTGTTTTCTTGAAAAGGAGTCAGTTAGTGTAGCTGACTGGAGGATTATAATAATTCATCAAGAGCATCTTCCAGTATCATATCAAGAGTATATATTTCATTCCATGGATCCTCATCTTCATGGTCGAATTCAAAAAGTTTTCCGTTTTCAGGATCAAGAAGAAGGTATGTTCCATAGCCGGTTGTAGTTGCAAGAAACCAGTATTTCTTGTTTTCATCATCATTTTCAGACCAGCAGACTTCTTCCAAATTAACCTGTTCAAGGTCATAAAAATCTTTAAAACCTATGTAGCATTTACTTGTAAGGAGCAGCCAGTTACGATATGTTTCAGGGAGTTTTACATGTGTTTCTTCCCAGTCATTTATTTCTTCTTCAGTCAGCGGCGGATAGATTACAAGATCTTCTTCATTATCACGATATTCTATGAATTTATCAAAATATTTACGAAGAGGATTGTTTTCCTGTTTTTTCAAAAGTTCATGACGTCGTTCTGAAAGTATCAGCTGTCGTTCTAAATATTTTACAACAGGAACAAGAATTTCATTATTAAAATCATTAACCGGAGTATAATTATAGCGCTGATATTCTATAACAAATTCACCGTTCTGCGGATTAAAATATAAACAATTGCGGTTTATCCAGCCAATGCAGATTGAATTATCTTTGATATCAAAATCCTTTACATGATCCAGACTGAAATATCCTACAGATGATGAAAAATCCACCTTGAAACCATTTGAAATTTTCATACATTCAGCATATGCTTCCGGAAGTATTGCACCGTTTCTGAGCTTATTCCCAGGCAGTTCAGCTTCTGAAACCGGTTCATTCACCGTATATACCCAGTTCTCATCACTGGCATTAAGTTTTTTTGAGAGTTCAATTATCTGTAAAAATGTTTGCTGTATAGTTGTCATAATAATCATCCTATTTATGTGTAGTAATTTACTTTATATTTTACTGCAGGCTGGTGGAATACATCCGTAGGTTTAAGATCACAGTCATACATTTCCGCAAGCGTAAGTATCTGCTCCTTGTCCATCACCGTATCTGTTCCGTTTTCAGCTACAAATTCATTTATTTTCAGTTTCAGTTTATCTTTCTTGTACATACAAACCCTTACCTGTTTTCTTTAACCTGTTTCATATAGTAGAACTTCCTTGCCGCCTTAGCCGTCTCTTCAAACAGAACCGGAGTAACCAGCGGATATGTAAGCTCATCTGGAAGTTTATCAAAGAACTTAACCTCTGCCATTTCACTTTCCGGCAGTTCCCCTGGAGCTTTAATAACAGCTGCAAACACCACTCCATTTGCATCTCCGGCATCGCACCAAGCATTGTAATCACATACCGGTATTATTTCAGCATCTGTTACACCACTCTCCTCATACAGCTCTCTCTTGGCTGCTTCCATAAGTGTTTCCCCTGCTTCAATGTGTCCGCCCTGCGTTTCCCATGTTGTTCTCTTGCTGTGACGGCTTAGCATGTACTTGCCTTCATAATATGAGCAGATTACAACGTATTTGTATTTATCTAATGAACTCAGTGGAAATGTTTTGCACTGCAGTGTTGGTCTGAGTTCTTCCGTGTATTTTACTGACATGATGGTTTCCTTTCATTTATACAATGACTTCGTATCAATTTGAAACGAAGCTGTTTTTTTCTTCCCTGAATTGATTTTACTCTATTTTCGCTCCATTTTCAGTCATTGACAGGCAGAACGTCATGCAACTGTTTTCTTTGGCTAAATTAATTCATTCTTCCCGCCCATAAATAATCAGCTTAACTGCCTCCTGAAGATCTTCACTGAATTCGCTGATGTCATCAATTTTAATCACTTTCTTTTTAATAAGAGCAGCAAGATTCCACGGAACATCTGATTTTCTAAGTTCCAGTATTACACCAGGATTCTTCTGGTCTTTCTTTATCTTTTTCTCAAGTTCCCAAAACTTTTCAGAAGCAGCCTTGTCGCTGCTGAGAAATTTTATATACTTCTCAACAAGACGCTCCATATATCTTTCCTGCCATCCGCCTATTTTTTCCCTGAATAATTTCCAGTCGCTTTTTGATACTTCGTACATCTGATTTCTCCTTTTAAACTCCAGAGTGAGAATATTTATTTGTCTTCGTTACGATTATTCAGTGCTATTGCTCTGAGAGCTGTTTTCAATACATCTGGATCAAGTCCCATAACCTTATTAAGCAAATCCTCCGCTGCTTCTCTGCTCGGTGCTCCTTCTGAAAGCATGTCAAGAATTTCATTTCTTTCACTGGCAACAGCCTGCTCTGATGTAGCAATATACTCCTGTCCTTCATTAGTCATAAGCCAGCCTATGTTTACATTATAAAGCTGACAAAATAAATCTATTGTATCCTGCGAAGGAAATGTAATGTCATTTTCGTATGAACTCCATGTTGAAGGTGCTATTCCAAGGGACTTTGCCATAGCTGACTTAGTAAGTCCCAATCCTTCTCTGACATCTCCTAAACGCATTCCGAATGTAAATCCCGGTGTTGGTGAATCCATGTATTATTACCTCTCTGTTATTTATTCCAATTTACTTCGTATCAATTTGAAACGAAGATATATTTCTTATCTGTGAAATGATTTTACTCAATTTCCGCTTCATTTTCAGTCATTGACAAATATGACAGCTGTCACAGCAGTTTCTGCTTTATTCTACCGTCACCGAAATGCTGTATTTATTGTCACAAATCGTATTCTCCGCTTTCATAAAGCCGGACTTTTTCCTCAAACGGTAGCTCCGGATCAATGCCGACCTGTTCCCACATTAACCCGTATGGTGCTCCTCCGGACGTATAACCGGCGATATAGCAGAATGTATCATCATAGTCACTGTATCGCTCGATTTCAGCCTCCAGTGCCTTCTGCATCTGCCGTTCCTTCTTACGCTTCCTTGCCGCTCTTTTTATTGCAAGCTTTTCAGCTTCTGTTTTCTTAACTTTCGGCGGCTTAGGTTCAGTTATTCCATGTGCTTCAATTCTTTCCGTAAACCTTGCCTGTTTTTTATAAATGTGGCAAGCAGGTCTTCATACTGAAGTATTTTTACATTGCACTTTGAAAATATACTTCTTGCTAACTGGTCATACTGATTTTCTGAAGGCATCTGTCCTGTTTCTTTGTATACTTCACAGACTGATTTGAACATCAGCTCTGTTATACGTGCTTTCTGCTTACCTTTCATTGCTTTCCATGTGTCTGGCATAGAACTTCCTTTATTTCTCTTTCATAAATTCATTATAAACTATCGTATTCAGCTGACTGGATATTTCACTGAAGTCAGTATTCAGATCAAGTGTTTTTACACTGATTTTATTACCGCTCATCTGATAATCCTCATCCGGCTGAATCTCCTCATCTGTCTTTGCATACAGCAGCATACCTGCAACGCTGCGTTCTTCATCACCAAACTGATAATCACGGTTCTTTACATATGTAAATATCTGATACATATTTGCTGAATGAACTGTATGTTTATCAAACTGAACCTGAGTAGTATGTGAATAATACTTTGCATCAATAATAAGAACTTTGCTGTCCTTCTCAATTGTGATATCAGTCTGCATTACCGGCAGCATTGTTACTGCACCATCGTCAAGTGCCCATGGTATCTGAGATGCATTAACCGAAAGTTCCGGAAAATGTCTTGTAAAATACTCAAGCAGAAATTTTTCATATAACCGGCACATACGCTGATCATCAATAAATTCAGAAAATCTGTATTCACCCTTTTTATCTGATTTCTGAAGCATTCCTTCTGAAATGAGCTGACAAACACTTATCAGCATCCTGTAACTCTGATTATTTCTGTGAAATCTGAGATCTCCCCATTTCACAGACAGAAGATCTGTTTCATCAACTTCGCTGAAATACAGCATTTGCTTACTGAGCTGTTCTCTGTATCCAGACTTGACATCATTACTTCTGATCAGATTCACAGCTGTACTTTTCAGAATCTGATTAAGAATGTTATTCTCCGACAGTTCGTCATATTCACAGGACAGAAGCTGTTTATTCTGAATTCTGTTATTTACAGTGTTCTGAATATTAATCTTTCCGCGCATTACAGGCAGATTTTCATGTCTGCTGATATACTCACGATAAATTCCGTGTTTAAGCTGACGTCCTATTCCTCTCGACAGTATAGCCGCAAAAAGATTATGAATATTCTCAAACTCTTCCTTTTCTATAAATTCATCCTCTCCCTGATTAAGAAAATGAAAAGCATATGAGAGCATATAGTAGATATTCTTTATTAAGATGCTTTTAGCCATAGATTACACCATAAAACTGTTCTACCCAGTATTTATATGACTTTTCATCATCAAACCAGTATTCTCTGAGCATCGGCAGAATATCATACTCTACCACTGATATAACATCATCATTACTGCATTTGTCAAGACCGCAGAAATAACTGTGTCCTATGCAGAAACCAGGACCAAGTGTTCTGTCCGATGAAATAGCCTTATTAAGTTCTATCACCTTTTCAACTACATCGTCACAAATATCATTATCTATAACATACTGATATTTCTCAAATCCCTGTGTTTCAAATCCCGGTTCAATATCAAAGAAACTGAAGCGGCGTCTTAAAGCATAGTCAATCATTGCAAGGCTTCTGTCTGCAGTATTCATCATTCCGATTATGTAAAGATTTTCAGGAACACTGAATAATTCACCGTTATAAGCAAGTTTTGCTGATGTACCACGATAATCCCTTTCAATAAGCATGAGCAGTTCTCCGAAGATTTTACTCATATTTCCACGATTGATCTCATCAATAATGAAGAAATAACTGTTATCAGAATCATTTTCCGCCTTTTTGCAGAAATCATAGAACACACCATGTTTAAGTTCAAATGAATCTCCTTCCGGCTTGTATCCCATCACAAAATCTTCATATGAATAGTTCTGATGAAACTGAACAAATTCTATTCTGGAGTCATCTTTCATTTCCATAACCGAATACGCCAGTCGTTTTGCAGCAAATGTCTTTCCTACACCCGGCGCACCTTGCAGAATAATATTTTTCTTCCTTAGCAGAAGATGTCTGAGACGCCTGTAAGAGTACTCAGACATAAATACTTCTTCAAGAAAATTTTCATCTGTATATTTTTCAGTTTCTGCACATTCAAAGTGTTCTGTCAATGCTGATTTAAGTTCATCACGAAGTTTCCAGACAAACGAACCGCTCTCACCCTTCTTTGTCTTTCTTCCGATAAAGAGTACAGGCCAGTATTTTATTTCTCCGTCCTTGTTACGAACCGGCTCAATATTCATAGTTTCACATATTTTCATAGCAAGTCCTGCAACATTATTTCTGTAATAATCTGCTGTACTTCCGTATTTTTCAGAAAGCTGAGTGCATGAAGCTTTACCGCCAATATCAAGGTATTTCTTCATTACATCAAGTGCAGCATCTGTAAATATCGTATTGTCTGAAATCATATCCAGCCATTCTTCAGCTGAAATACCTGTTTCAAAATCAGCAGGCCACCATTCGGACTTATCCATTTCAGGCTCTCCGATTTCATCGTAAATAATATTTGCAAAGATTACATTATCTATATCACACTTCTTAGCATACAAAGCAATGCCCCCGAGTTTGGTTATGAGAGTATCTGGTTTATCAAGTCCAAACTTTTCAATAATAAAATCAGCCCATATATTATTATGAAACGTAGGAAACACAGACGGGTTCAGCATCTGAAGATACTTTATAACCCATATGTAATTATACCTGAACACCGGATTCAGCTTGTCAAAGTACTTAGTTAATTCATCTTCTGCTTTTCTATATGCAGAAATATTTGTAAACTCATTTGAACCAAAATAATCAGCGCTCTTTACAAGAGCATCTCTTGCCATTTCAGCAAGAGATATAGCTTCCTCCTCAGTAATAAGCTCAGCTTTTGCTCCTTTTCTTTTTGCCCATCCTGGCTGCGGCCATTTTTCCTGTTCATCTTTGTAAAGCAATCCTGCATTATGAGCATTACCAAGGTTTCCGGAACCGAAAGTCCCGGTACGTCTTTCAAGTACGTTTATAAGATAATCTCCTGTTGTGTCTTTGGGACCTTTGAACATTTTCAGAAGCAGTTCTTTACCCGATAAACTTTTAAGAACATCAGGGCCATAGTTTTTTATAAATTCTTCTCGTTCTTTATCTGCACTTGCTTTTATAGTTTTGTATTTATCTGCAGAAGCTTTTAAATAGAACCAGTCAGGTGTGTACAGATTATCATTTGATTTTATTTCATTCATGTTTTAATCATCCTTGTTATTATTCTCCTGAAACGAAGTCATCTGTCATCAGTTTTTATTTCAGGCTGATTATTATTGAAATTATAGAAAGTACCATTGCAATAAAGCATGTGATTGTTGATAACAATGTCAGCAGATAGTTTTTGTCATTATTTTTATCAACCTCATACTGTGATATTCTCAAGGCTCGAACAATAATAGCTACTGAAAATAAAAATACAATAGATAAAATTCCATACCCATAACTTCCTGCGGCGCATAATTTTAAGCCTAATACAAACAATAACAGAATAACAAATTCCAAAGCGTATCGGATCATTCCTAATATACCTCTTGTAGTCATCTGAACCAACGCAAAGGTAAATGTACTGTCATCAACATCACTTTTTTTCAAAGTCACAAATCTGTAAAAAAGCACTATGTCATTTCTAAAGTCAATTATTCTCCTTTTTATTCTTCCGCATTTTACTGGATATTCTTTGATGCCGATTTTATGTAAATATTCTTTATGTTCCTTTTCCTTGTCTTCTTTCCTTTTTTTCTCTAACTCCAGATCCTTTTGGGTTTTAGCTTCAATGATAGCTTTTGCCATTTTCTCATAATCAAATGAAGAGAAATCATTTATATTATAAGAATGAGCAGAAGACTGATTGGATTGCTTGTTCTTTTTTCTCATGTACTCACCTATCTAAAACAGATACTGCGGCTTTCTCAATATTTTTGAATACTTATACTTTCAAAAGTGCCTTTGCATAAAATAAAAACTCTTCTGATATACCTTTAACTTCATTAAACACAAAGTTTTTATTAACCAAAACTACTATTCCAATATTCCCGAATTTTACAATTGAATCTGCTATATAAAACGGTCTGTTATTTATCAAACATACTTTGTTATTTGATTTTATCATCTCTTCAAGCTCAGTCCAGGATA
>JAEDJV010000119.1 GCA_016296165.1 Oscillospiraceae bacterium
ACGTTTTGTCGGATATTTTCCCGCAGCATGGTTTATTTGGAATGATTGATTCAATAGGACTTGATTTACTAACATCAGGAAATACTTCAGATAATGTTGAAAGAATACGTTGTGTTCTAGACTATATAAAAGGTAAATTCAGAACTCTCTTATCTCAGGGATGTCCGGGTGGTACACAGGAGTTTATCAATTTTGTAAACAGTCAGGAATCTGAGTTTTCTGAGCCGGAGATTTCAGCTGATTATATTAAAACATTAGTAGTTTCTGCTTTATTAAACGAGTGTGTAAATGCATCTGAAGACTGCAAATCCGATCTTACAACCGTTCTTGCAGATACAATCGGACTTAATCTATCTATGGGTGATTATTATAAATCGTATGGATATGAAACTGTAAAAGAATGTCTGAGCGTAATAGACGAGGAACTGACATGTGATGCATTCAAGCCCGTTTCAGAAGACGTATTTAATGAATATTTTTCAAAATAAGATTACAATTTACTGAGGGTGATATAATGGAAAAAGTAGTAATTACAGGCATGGGATCTATTTCATGTTTAGGAAATAATGTAAACGAATACTGGAATAATCTTGTTGAAGGTAAATGTGGAATTGGTAAAATAACACGTATTGATACGGAAAACCATGATACAACTGTTGCCGGTCAGGTGGATGATACTTTTGAAACTTTAGTTAAAAAATTCTGGAATAAAAGACAGCTTAACGGCGTTACTGCTCCCTGCAGAATGCTGATGGCCAGCGCCGGAGAGGCAATTGAAGATTCAGGGGTTGATTTTGAGAATTATGACAGAAGTCGTGTTGCAGTTATAATGGGCGTAATTGATAATGGATTCGTTGATTCTGAAAGGAATAAAATGACCAATATGGTAATAAAAGAAATGCCTAGTTCCGGTCCTGCACTTATTTCATCAAAGTTTTCTCTTAACGGTCCTGCGTTTAATGTTTCATGTGCGTGCTCAAGCTCCGGATATGCTATCGGACTTGGTGCCTCATTAATTGAAAGTGGGATGTACGATATGGTTATTGCAGGTGGCCTGTCCGGTTTTGTTACACATGACAGAATTTCAGGATTTAATCAGATTCTCGCTATGTCTGCAAATCCGGATCCTGTAACTGCATGCAGACCGTTTACAAAAAATCGTGATGGTTTTATTATGGGTGAAGGTTCCGGAACAATTATTCTTGAATCTGAAACAGCTGCCAGAAACAGAAATGCAAGGATTTATGCGAAACTCAGCGGTTATGCATTCTATAGTGAAGCGTCAAATATGACTGCACCACTTGAAGAAGGAAAAGGCATGAATATAGTAATGGCAGAAGCACTAAAAAAATCAGGATTAAAAGCAACTGATATTGATTATATTAATGCCCATGGAACCTCAACTAACCTAAACGACAAATACGAAACAATGGCTATAAAAAATCTTTTTGGTGAACATGCTTATAATCTTTCTGTTTCATCTACAAAGTCAGCTATAGGCCACACTCTGGCAGCAGGAAGTGCACTTGAAGCGATCGCTACAATAAAAGCAATAAATGAAGGTACTGTTCCACCTACAGTTCATTTTGACGAAGCAGATCCGGAATTGGATCTTGACTATACACCAAATACCGCTAAGAAGAGAGAAATAAAGGCTGCAATTTCAAACTCGTTTGGTTTTGGTGGACAAAACGCTTCTTTAGTGTTTGAACGTTATGAATAAGGAGATATTATGCCAATTTGTCAGATAAAAACTAATTATGAAATGAGTCAGCAGTATAAAGAAGAATTTATGAAATGCGTTTGCTCAGAACTTTCACAAATTCTTGATAAACCTATTCAAGCCGGTATGGCGATGGTTTCTGATGAATATATGTATATGAATAATTCTTCAGAAACAGTAGTGTTTGCAGAATTCAGATATGTAAAAGATTTTGCTAATCAGGAAGCAAAATCAGTTTTTCTAAAAAACTTTGCAGACAGAATGCTTGCAATATTTCAAAAATTCACACAGGTAGACCCATACAGAATATATATGCAATTTACTGAAATGCCACGTGACGGTGCATGGAAATACAACTAAAAATATAAAGGAGAATAACTACAGATGAAATGGCCTATTCGTAACTTATTAAATCCGGTGTCAACCAGAACTCTTCTTTACGGAACAGATCCTTTTGATACAGAATACGTACTTCAGAAAATCGATCAGATTAAGGTTATGAGTGGAAAGCAGATTAAAGAAGTATGGTTTTCAGAATGGGAACGTAAAGCAGCACGCTATATAGAATATGCAAAAAAAGCTGAAGAAAAAGGTAATACTATCTCTGCAGAAAAGTATAATATGCTCACAGCACAGTGTTATTATGCATGCTATATGATCAATACTGATGATATAGACCAGAAAAGAGAAGTGTACGAAAAGCTCGAATTCTATTATAGCAAAACAGTTTCATTGAGGAAAAACAAAATAGAATTTGTAGAAATTGAAATGGAAGGCGGTAAGTTACCAGCTTATATTCATTTCCCTGATGACGGAAAAAGCGTCGATAAATATCCTGTCGTTGTTACATACTCCGGTATTGGCAGCTGTAAGGAAGAACTTGATATGCTTGCTCTTCCGCTTCTTGAAAGAGGAGTTGCAGTACTGACAATTGACATGCCTGGTACTGGTTCTGCATTATTTAAATACGACAGAAAATGCCGCGGGGATCATCTTGAATTAGCATTTGATGCTATATTTGCTTATCTGGAAAGCAGAAATGATATTGATTCAGATCGTATTGCTAACTTTGGTCTTTGTATGGGTGGCGGATACGCATTTAGAGCATCAGCGAAAAGAAAAAACTGCAGGTGTTGTGTTAGTCTTTTCCCTCTGTTTATTAATATGGCTGAAATGGGTTCTATTCCTATATGGATGAAGAGAGGTAAATGGTCAACATATCAGTATGGTTTTGAAGAAACTGATAACGGTGATGAACAGTTTCTTGAAAAGATGGCTTATATTACAGAAGGAACCGTTGATTGTGATTTCTTTCTTATTCATAGTGCCGATGACAACTGGATGTCTACAGAAGCGTCTCTCTCATTTCTTGAAAAAGCAAACGGATACAAAGAAAGTCTGGAAATTGACGAGAAACCAGCTTTTGTTTCAGAAGAAACAATAATGCATGCAATGCCTGTTGGTGAACAATTCCACTGGGTAAAACACATTGCAGCTGACTTCATTGCAGAAAGACTGTTAACAAAATAATTAGAAAGGCTAATTCAGGATGAAAAATAACTTTTTTCAGAAATATATTGAAAACGCAGAGAAAACACCGGATAAAGTACTCCTTCGTATAGATGATTCTGAACTTACATACAAGGATTTTCTTACTAAAACAGCTTTTATGGCTTCAGGTATGAAAAATCTTGGGATAAAATCAAATGATAAAGTTGGAATTATTATGCCGAACAGCATTGACTGGTACATCGTTTTCTGGTCAGTTATAAGAATTGGTGCACAGCCGGTTCCGATAGACCCGCAAAGTGGTGTGCTTGAGCTATCACGCCTTATACCAGCTACTACAGTAAAAGTATGCTTTGCGGCTTCAAAGTACAGAACAAATTCTATTCTTAAGGCAGTTCTTGGACTTTCAGATGATAAACTTACTGCTGAAAAGGTAGTTTTTTTCGGTTGTGAAGATACTGGACAACTCACAGGAAAGCTTATTTCTTCAGACGAATTTTACAACAGTTGTTCTGATAATTTTACAGATATATATACTCCTTCCGAGGATCATGTAATGTCACTTGCATGTACATCAGGAAGCACAGGAACACCAAAGATACTTTCAATTCCATATTACGGTTTCTATGAAGCCGCTGAAGACATGGGTTCATATCTTGACTTTTCTGAAAATGAAGTAATGATGCTCGGCATGACCCTTTATCATCAGGGCGGTTTTGGTATGGGACTCCAGACAACGGTAAAGGGTGGAACTGTTATGTATCAGCCACAGTTTAATCCGACATCGTTCCTTGAAACTGTTCAGAAATATCATGTTACAGTAATTCAGCTTACGTCAACACTTGCAAAAGTGCTTCTCTCAACACCTGATTTTGACAAGTACGATCTTTCCAGTGTAAAGGCTTGTTATTTTGCCGGTGAAGTTCTTCCTAAGGAAATAGCTGATGTATTTGTAAATAAACTTGGTATAAGAGTAATTAACGTGATAGGTTCTTCAGAAACAGCAACAATGGTTGTATGGGATTCTGATATGGATAACGGTACAGACCCAAGTGACTTCAGAAAACTTCCGTTTACCGACTTCAAAGTAGCTGATGCCTCTGGTAACGATGTCGGAACAGAAGAAGTCGGAGAACTCTGCATAAAGACAACAGCAGTTATTACTGATTATTTTGGAAACCCTGAGCTTACTTCTGAAAAAGTTCTGACAGATGAAGAAGGCAACAGATGGTTTCTGACAGGCGACCTTGTCAAGAGACTTCCTGACGGCAAGGTAAGATTTGCAGGCAGAAGCAAGAGAATTATCAAGAGAGGCGGTAATCTGGTTCATGCAGAAGAAGTTGAAGCATGTCTTCTTACACATGATAAGATTGCAGCCGCTGCAGTTACTGATGAGCTTCATCCTGTTATAGGTCAGCAGATTGTTGCATACATTCAGACAGTTGACAATCAGAAAGTAACAAGAGGCGAACTTGCAAGATATTTTGACGGCAAGCTTTCAGCTTATAAAGTTCCTGACAAGGTTATCATAGTTGATGAGATACCAAAGGACATCGGAAAAATCCAGTTTAAATATTTACGTGAAAAGAAAGAGGAGAAATAATTATGAATAATATATCATGGGAAAAATTTGTACAGGAAGTATCGGATTATGTTGGCGTAAGCGTAGATGAAATTACAATGGATACAGATATTTACGAAGACCTTTGCCTTGATTCACTTGGAGTATTTGGGCTTGGAACACAGCTTACTGAAACATTTGGTCTGACAGTTCCACTCTCAAACGTTGCGGTGGTAAGCAAAGTAGGTGACATGTTTAATATTCTTAATGAAAAAGGTGTTAAAGCGTAATGTCCCAAATTAATCTTTGTTTTATACCTCATGCCGGTGGCTCTGCAATGGGATATACGAATTTCAAAAAATTCTTATATCCTGAAATAAAAACTATTGCTCTTGAACCGGCAGGGAGAGGTAAACGTCTTTCTGAAAAATGCTTTATTGATGCCCATGAATGTGCTGTGGATCTTTTTAATCACTATTCAGAAATATTTCAAAACGGAAATTATGCACTTTTCGGACATAGTCTTGGAACAGTTCTGGCTTTTGAACTTGCGAGAATAATAAAAGAAAATAATCTTCCCGGACCAGTTCATATGTTTTTCTCCGGAAAAACTGCACCTCATTCCAAAGCGCTTTCAATCATCTCTAAAACGGATAACCAGTCGGATGAGGAGTTTCTAAAGGAATTTTCATCATTTGGTACTATTCCTGATGTTATTCTTGCCAATGGTGACCTTATGAAAATGTTATTGCCAATACTACGCGCCGATGTTACAATGGCTGATAAATATAATTATGAATACAACGGTCCTGAACTCGGATGTGACATTACTGTTATTTATGGAAAAAATGATTTATGCTATACCGGACAGGATGTCGATATGTGGCAGCAGCTTACAACCGGAAAATGTTCTTCGGCTGGCTTTGTAGGAAATCATTTTTATTTTAATGATCCTGCAGTAAAGAAAAAGGTCTGCGATTTAATAAACGCAACTTTGTACAGTAAATAAATTTCGAAATATAGTATGGAGATTAATTTATGAAAATATTATTGTGTGCAGTAAATGCGAAATATATACACACAAATATTGCTGTAAGGTTAATCGGAGGATACTGCAGAGAACGAATTTCATCAGATATTTCCATTGCAGAATATACCATAAATAATTATACTGATGACATAGTTCAGGATCTGTACGCAAAACATCCTGATGTGATTGCTTTTTCGTGTTATATCTGGAATATCAGGATGGTATATGAGATATGTACAGTATTAAAAAAGATTTTACCTGAAATCCTGATAGTTTTAGGCGGACCGGAGGTTACATACAACCCTCATCAGATTCTGACAAATTTACCTGAATGTGATTTTATAATTACAGGTGAGGGTGAGGAAAGTTCACGTCAGCTTTACAGTTGCCTTGAAAACGGTTCTGCTCTTTCAGAAATCAGGGGAATAACATACAGAGACAATTCAGGAAAAATTATATCCAATCCTCAGAACGCCCCTATTGATATGGGCGTTCTTCCATTTCCGTATGATAACTTTGAAGAAATACAGCACAGAATATGTTATTATGAAGCTTCAAGAGGATGTCCGTTCAGATGTCAGTACTGTTTATCCTCTGTAGAAAAAGGCGTCAGATTTGCACCGATTGAAAAAGTAAAAAAAGAATTAAGTATTTTCCTCGAACACCGGGTTAAACAGGTAAAATTTGTTGACCGTACTTTTAATGCAAATAATTCATTTGCAATGGAGATTGTAAATTTTCTAATTGATAATGATAATAAAATTACTAATTTTCATTTTGAAGTAGCAGCTGAAACACTAAGTGATGAATTGCTTTCCCTTCTTAAAAGTGCCAGAAAGGGTCTGTTTCAGCTTGAAATAGGTGTTCAGTCCACTAACAGCAGTACACTTAAAACTATTTGCAGAAACGGAATAATTGAAAAAGTCGGCTATGTAACCGAGGAGCTGAAAAAAGCAGGGAATATTCATGTTCATCTCGACCTTATAGCAGGTCTTCCGCATGAAGACATTAAAAGTTTTGTTAATTCATTTAATGATGTTCATTCACTGCTTCCTCATCAGCTCCAGCTAGGTTTTTTAAAAGTTCTTCATGGAAGTGGAATGGAGAAAATGTGCGATGAATATAAAATAAGCTATTCACCTTTCCCGCCTTATGAGGTGCTGAAAACACATTGTCTCTCTTATGACGATATCCTTTTTCTGAAACAAATAGAGGAAATGGTAGAAACATATTATAACAGCAATCGTTTTGTTCATTCATTGAACTATCTAAGCAAACATTGCTCTGATTATTTCGGGATGTACGCTGTCCTTTCTTCACGCAGGAGTCAGATGTTTACAGAAAATCTAACTCACAACAAAAACGACACGTACAGATTTCTGATTGATGCTGCAGACTCGTTTGAAAATATAAACAAGAATAAATTCATGCGTATGGTAAAGTTTGACTATCTCCTGCACGAGAAACCGAAGGGAACTCCCGACTGGGTATCAAATATGCTTAATCCGTTGAATAAGGATGATATATATGATATTACAATAAGAAAAAATGCGTTTCAGGAAAAATTCAGCAGTCTGTCCGGCGTTTCCGGAAAAGAACTTCTTAACGCAACCCATGTAGAAAAGATGTATTTTAATCCGGTTACTTTTGAGGATAATGAATGTATAATCTATTTTAATTATACGGAGAGAGATACATTTGGGAATGCAGAGTACTGGATAGAGAATGTGCGTAGAGAAAAGTAATTCCGAAGTTCGGCTATATCCGGATTAAAAAATGCTTTACAAAGATTACAAAAATGATATAATATAAGTATAGTGCGAGCTGTGAAATTCGCTATGCAATAGCAGAATTTCCACTGGTTAC
>JAEDJV010000120.1 GCA_016296165.1 Oscillospiraceae bacterium
GCAGCACAGTAAAGAAGTATCACCTTGAATGTGAGAGCAGCAAATACAGTACCAGTATACTGGTTCGGATTTTTGAATACGATGCACAGATAGCACTGGACGAGAGTGAGATTGAGGGAGAGACGATAAAGGTAACTTTTCCGAATACTGCAGTACTGTATCTGAGAAACAGCAGGAAAACGCCGGACAGTATGAAGGTAAGGATAATTGTGCCTGGAGATTCAGCGGAGTACATAGTGCCGATAATAAAGATGGCAGACTATACAGCGGATGATATATTCAGAAAGAAACTGTATATGCTGATACCGTTCTATATTTTTAACTTTGAGAAACAGTTTGAAGCAATCAATCAGGATGAGGAAAAGCTGAAAGAGGTAGTGAAAGAATACCGGAGTATATTAAAAAAACTCAGTGACCTGACAGAAAATGAAGAGATAACGTCATTTGACAAGAGGACAATAGCGGATTTGTCTGGGAATGTTATAGAGGAACTGGCAAAGAACTATGAAAATGTACAGAAGGGAGTAGGTGAAGTTATGGGCGGACCGATGATAGAAACTGAAGCGAAGAAGATTTTGATGCGTGGCAGAGATGAAGGAAGAGTTGAAGGAAAATCTGAGGGAAGATCTGAAGGAAAAGAACTGAAAGACATTGAGAATATCCTCAGAGTAATGAAAAAGCAGCGATTAACACTTGAAGGAGTGATTGATGCACTTACAGATTTCGGAAGTCTGAATATTACAGAAGAAAAGAAAGAAGAATACATTGAAAAGCTCAGCAATCCTGAATCATTTGCACCGGGCGGAGACCTCGCTGAAATCATGGAAAGACTGAACGCAGAATAAAATCGATAACCGCCGAACCCTGAACGCGAAGGATACATGTATCCTAACGAAAAATGTCAGGAATACTTTGCTGACTTGTGCATTTCGGATGATTGTGGTCTTCTCATTAATTTGATGACTTATCTCATTGTATAAGAGGAAAATGCAGGTCAGTATTATCCTGATTTTGCATATAACCACCCTCTTTAATCATTATGGTTAAAGGTCGTAAACAGCTCGTTTCCGACCTTGATGAAAGAACATCAAGAGATTTGATACCTGTAATCAGATAAGTATCCCGTTAAAATGATCTATTTCATGCTGAATAATCTGTGCTTCAAAATCTTTAAAGGATCCTTTTCTGTTTCTGAACTTTTCATCAAGCCAGGAAACGGTTATTTTTTTATACCTTTTTGCAGGTCGTACTCCGTTAAGTGAAAGGCAGCCTTCTTCTGTTTCGTAGTATTCGACAGAGTGATCGGTTATTACAGGGTTAATCATAATTTTGTATTTACCTGCGATAAGAGCTACAAGTATAGTTTTGTTTACTCCTATCATATTCGCCGCCATGCCTACGCAGCGATCACTGTTTGCTGTGACTGTATCGAGCAGATCCTGAGCAGTCTGCAGGTCGGATTCGTCTGCAGGGGTTGATTTAATTTTAAGGACAATAGGGTCTTTGTTTATTTCTTTTATCATGTGGATTTTTCCTTTCCAGTTGTTATGATTATTATAGCACGTAAAACGTGGGAGAGCAAGGGAAAAAATATAACCTTGATAAGCAGGAAGCACAAATGCAGTACTGAGAAAGTGAATACAGATTAATATAAAAGATATTTCTGGAAATAATTGAAAAATCAGCCTGACCTTTGTAGTAGTCGGGCTGATTTTTTGAATTTATAAATATTAAGATGAGACTTAATTTATTATATTATAAAAGTATAATACCATGTTCGGCACACTGTTTTGTCATTTCTTCAGGCCAGATAGATGACTGAACTTCACCGATATGCGCTTTTTCGAGAAGGAACATGCAGAGTCTTGACTGACCGATGCCGCCGCCTATTGTGAGAGGGAGAGTGCCGTCTGCAATCATTTTGTGGTAGTCGAATTTCATTCTGTCTTCAGCACCGCATTCAGCAAGCTGTGATCTGAGTGAGTTTTCGTCAACTCTTATACCCATTGATGAGATCTCAAGGGCGTTGTCGAGAACTTCATTCCATACGAAAATATCACCGTTGAGTGACCAGTCATCATAGTCAGGAGCTCTGCCGTCATGCTTTTCGCCGCTTGCGAGTTTTCCGCCGATCTGCATTATAAATACAGTTTTGTGTTCCTTTGTTATAAGACGTTCACGTTCCTTCGGAGTCTTGTCAGGATACATATTTTCAAGTTCCTGAGATGTTATAAAGAAAGGTTCGCTGCACACTTCACTTCTAAGCTGAGGATAACGAAGGCTGACCTTTCTCTTTGTGTAAGCTACTGCCTTAACGATAGCTGTAACAGTTTCCTTAAGGTAATCAACTGTACGCTGTTCACGTGTGATAACCTTTTCCCAGTCCCACTGGTCAACAAATATTGAATGAGTATTGTCTGTATCATCATCACGTCTTATAGCATTCATATCTGTATAAATACCTTCGCCCGGTTTGTAACCGTAACGATACAGGGCCATTCTCTTCCACTTTGCGAGTGACTGAACAACTTCGACTTCACTGTTGTCTATTTCCTTGATGTCAAATCCGACTTTTCTTTCAACACCGTTGAGGTCATCGTTTATACCGCTGCTCTTTGTAACGATGAGTGGTGCAGAAACACGGTCAAGTGTAGCGGCAAATGAGAGTGCCTGCTGAAATACATCTTTGATGTACTTTATAGCATGCTGGGTTTCTCTGAGTGAAAGGGCTGGTTTATACCCTTCCGGAAGATACAGTGATTTAGACATAGCAATCAATCCTTTCGTTTATCTGATGTTTCCTACAGCTCTAGGGTAAAGTGTAACGTCTCTGATATTTGAAACACCTGTTACATACATGATAAGACGTTCAAAACCAAGACCAAAACCACCGTGAGGAACAGAACCGAATTTTCTGAGGTCAAGGTAGTCACTATAGAGATCAAGGTTCATACCTCTGTCGTTCATTGCAGCAATGAGTTTCTCATAATCAGCTTCTCTTTCACTTCCGCCGATTATTTCACCGACCCCAGGAACAAGAAGGTCAACGGCAGCAACAGTCTTGCCGTCAGGATTCTGCTTCATGTAGAATGATTTGATTTCCTTAGGATAGTCGGTTACAAATACAGCTTTCTTAAATACCTTTTCTGCAATATATCTCTCATGTTCAGTCTGAAGATCACAGCCCCATGATACAGGGTAAACGAAGTCCTCACCCGATTCCTGAAGAAGCTTGATTGCCTCTGTATATGAAACAACGCCGAAGTCATGTGAGATGAGTTCTTCAAGACGTCCGATAATACCCTTTTCAAAATGATCGTCAAAGAACTGCATTTCATCTTTACATGTATCAAGGAGTTCACGAATAACTGTCTTGAGCATATCTTCAGCCATTTCGATAATGTCAGGAAGTTCTGCAAATGCTACTTCCGGTTCAACATGCCAGAATTCAGCAAGATGTTTTGGAGTGTTACTGTTTTCAGCACGGAAACTTGGTCCGAAAGTATAGATCTTACCGAGAGCCATAGCAGCGACTTCACCTTCGAGCTGACCTGAAACGCTCAGACCCGCCTTCTTTCCGAAGAAGTCATTTGAGTAGTATTCGTCAGCGTTTTTGAATTCTGTTGAATAACCATGAGTTGTAACCTGGAACATTTCGCCTGCACCTTCACAGTCGCTGCCTGTGATAAGAGGTGTGTTAATGTAAACGTAGTTTCTGTTCTGGAAGTATTTGTGGATTGATTCAGCAAGAACTGAACGTACGCGGAATACAGCATTGAATGTATTTGTACGACCTCTGAGGTGAGGCATTGTTCTGAGGAATTCAAGAGTGTGTCTCTTCTTCTGGAGAGGATATTCAAGCGGACATTCTCCGATAACTTCGATTGATTCTGCATTGATTTCAACAGCAGCCTGACGTGCTTCAACTACAGTACCCTCAACTTTGATTGATGTACCGAGTCTGAGAGCATTTTCATATTCGATATCAGCAGCCTTGTCGATAACTATCTGAAGGTGTTTGAGTGATGTACCATCGTTGAGTTCGATAAATGCTACGTTCTTAGAATTTCTTGCAGTACGTACCCATCCGCATACAGTTACTTTCTGACCGATAAATGATGCATTGGTTAATACTTCTTTGATGTCAGTATGTTTCATTTTCAAAATTCCTTTCACAAAAAAATAACTCCCGTCCTGAATAAACAGGACGAGAGAATATATACCCGTGGTGCCACCTGAATTACTGCAGCAACTGCAGTCACTCTGCCTGTGTAACGTACAGGATACGTCGCCCCTACTAACCGTCCGGCTTTCAGTTTGCTGCTCCCGGGTGTTATTCACACAGACTCTGGTATGCGGTTTTCACTATCCCGCACTCACTGTGACTGATCTTCAGTGTTACTTCTCCCGATCAGGGCATTTGAGTTATTTACATGAATAATTATAGCATTATGGAGAGGGGATGTCAAGAGATTTATTTTTGAGTATGTTGAGTATGGGAAAAGAGAAGTAGGGTTATAAAAAAGCAATTTTAGTTTGAATCTTTACTTAAAGGTTAAGTCCGGATATAGAAAGAGAGTTTTAAATTCGTTAAAATCAGGCAACTCTTTAACCTATCAACCTTCGATATCATAATTCCAACGTCAATACAGAAATCTATGTTTAGTCTCTGTAAGGGAATCTTGCACCTACTGTATAAATTGGTATTATACGGAATTGCCGCAAATCCCCTCACATATTTTCTTAATCTAATCTTAAGGTTGCCCTTAAATTAAATTTAACCCCCAAATATAAAATAATAATCAGAAGGAGGAAAATCGAAAATAGGTGGTGATATTCAAAATGATTATATATTGACACGATTTGCAAATATATTGTAAAATAAAAATACACATAAATCTTTACCTGAAAAGGAGACCGATAATGGAATACAAAATACTTGCAGCCGACGATGAAACTGAACTTCTTGATGCTCTTGAACTTTATACCGAGAGAGAAAATATAAAACTTATAAAAACAGATAACGGAATAACTGCGCTGGAACTGTTCCGGAGTGAAAAACCTCACCTTGTCCTCCTTGATATTATGATGCCCGGACTTGATGGTTTTTCTGTGCTGAAAAAGATACGTGCAGAAAGTAGTGTGCCGGCAATAATGATTACGGCAAGGGGCGAGGATTATGACAAGATACTTGGACTTGAAATTGGTGCGGATGACTATATCACAAAGCCGTATAATCCGATGGTGGTTGTCGCAAGGATAAAAGCACACCTGCGAAGAAGTTATGGTTTTATGGACGGCAGTAAATCCGAAAACAGCGAACTCAGATGTTTTGATATTATTCTGAATATTGACGAAGGAACAGTTAAAAAGAATAATGCTGCCATACAGCTAACAAAAACAGAATTTATGATTCTTAGCCTTCTGATGAAAAATCAGGGGAGAATATTCACCAAACAGCAGATTTTTGATTATGCCCGTGACAGCGAATATATTGCCGATGACAATACGATAATGGTACATATCAGTAATTTACGTTCAAAAATAGAAGACAATCCGAAAAAGCCAACGATAATAAAGACGATAAAAGGTCTTGGCTACAAGATAGAAAAAGGGTGATTTTTTGAAAAGGAGTATTTTTGTAAAACTTATCACAAGTTTTGTGCTCTATGCGATAACATTTTTTTTCACATTTATATTTTGTATAGTGATAGAATCCTTTGTAATCAGCGGGGGTGATCCTGATGGTTTACTGCCGGGAAAATTATATGACAGTATAAATAAAAATCCGGATATTTCCGCAAAGTACGGATGCTGGATTGAGGAACTTGATGAAGACGGAAATGTCGTTGCAGTATATGGTGAGAAGATGAGTCAGCATAAAAGTTATACTTTTTCAGATATTGCAGATCTTACATCTCCGTATGGAAATAATAAATATATAGGATATTTTTGTGGCACAAATGATTCAGGAAATAAACTGATGTGCATGTACAAACGTGATTTTATGGCTTCAAATCCTACAATCCCGATAAATGTCAGCGAAAAAGGAAAATTTCCGGTTTTCTGGGTGATGTTCATATCATTTTCATTGATTGAGGTGTTTTTAATATGCCGGTATCTTAAGAGAGAAATAAAATACCCGCTTGACAGAATAATAGAAGGAATGGAGCGGCTGAAGTCCGGAAATGACGACGCAAGAATAAGCCTGTACACAGAAGCAGAATTTCAAAAAATAGTCAGCACATTTAATCTGATGGCTGACAAACTTAAAAACGAAAAAAATGAAAAGAAATATCTTGAAAACAAGAAAAATCAAATGCTGCTTGAACTTTCACATGATTTGAAAACACCGGTTGCGACGATAAAGAGTTATGCCAATGCACTGGAGGAAGGTCTTGTTCCGGAGGAAAAAATCAAAGAAACATATCGTATCATAGACACAAAGGCGGAGCGTGTAAAGAAACTGACAGATGATATGTTTATGATGCTTAAAATGGATAATCCTGATTATAAACTAAATACAGAGATAATGGATATATCAGAATACCTTCGTCGTATATGTGCTGAACATTACAGCGAAATGACCGATGCCGGATTCAAATTCGAAATTGATATTCCTGAAAATAAAATAAACGCTGATATTGATACTGAACTTTTTTCAAGAGTGATTGAAAATCTGCTGTCAAATGCAAAAAAATACAACAGGACAGGTGACACGATATCAGTAAAACTTTTCGCAGCAGAAAATATAATTTATCTTACTGTTTCAGATGACGGAGAGAAGATAGAACAGGAAGTATCGGAACAGATGTTCAATGCATTTTCGAGGGGAGACAAAGCCAGAAAAACCGACGGAGGTACTGGACTGGGACTGGCTATATCAAAAATAATAACAGAGAAACATAACGGCGGTATAAAATATTTTTATGAAAACGGAAAAAATATTTTCAGAATCGAACTGCCGTTCCCGAAATGAGAAAGCAGCGTTTCAACCTGTTGACTGCAAACTGAAAGAACGCAAATTTATCCGAAACTATTGAGATTTATTTGTTTTTATGGTATCCTTATAGTGATTGAAAAAACAGAAATGTAAATCATACCAGTATAAAGATTACATATCGGAGGAAGATAACAGATGTATTGCGAAAAATGTGGCAGGTTTTTAGAGGATAACGACAGATTTTGTTCCGGATGCGGAAAAGTAAATCCGGATTTTCCGGAACAGTATGCAGATCCTTCTGTAAATCAGTTCGGAGAATACCAGTATCAAAATCAGAACTACAAAACTGCTGAGCCTGAAAACTATCAGAATTTTCAGACAGCGCAGCCCGATGAAAATGCAAATGTCGGATTTTACAATAACAAATATGCTGCACCGGTAAACGGACCGGAAGTCAGTAATAAATCCCGTTCTAATAAAAAAACTGCATTGACTGCATTGACATTAGCTGTGGTATTTGTATTAACTTCTGCCTTTGCGGTTGGTTTCATTTCATCGGTGGCTGAAAACAACAAACATAATAACAGAGAAACTCCCGTAAACCAGAATATTGTAGTTAAAGTAGATGAAGAAGAGAATTATTATTTCTCTCCGGACAACAAAATAGAACAACAGGTTTTAATGGAAAATGATGATGTTAAAATTACAGCAAATAAACTTTCAGTT
>JAEDJV010000017.1 GCA_016296165.1 Oscillospiraceae bacterium
GTACAGATTTCTTGACCTTCGCCGTCAGCCGCTTCAGCAGAACATCATGATGCGTCACGAAATTGCAAAGGCTGCAAGAGAATATTTCTATGACAATGGATTTATCGAGATAGAAACACCTATGATGATGAAATCTACTCCTGAAGGTGCAAGAGACTACCTCATTCCTTCAAGAGTTCACAACGGAAAATTCTACGCTCTTCCACAGTCACCTCAGATATACAAGCAGCTCCTTATGATTTCTGGTTTTGACAAGTACATTCAGCTTGCAAGATGTTTCAGAGATGAAGATCTTCGTGCAGACAGACAGCCTGAATTTACACAGATAGACCTTGAAATGTCATTTGTTGATGTTGAAGATATCCTTCAGACAACAGAGGGATTCATCTCATATCTCTTTAAGAAAGTTCTTAACGTGGACATCCCTGTTCCATTGCCAAGACTCACATACACAGAAGCTATGAACAGATTTGGTTCAGACAAGCCTGACACAAGATTTGGCATGGAAATAACAGATATCTCCAATATTGTTAAATCATGCGGATTTAGTGTGTTTACATCAGCTATAGAAAACGGCGGAAGCGTTCGCGGTATCGTTGCCAAGAATGCCGTATCCGTTCTCACCCGAAAGGAAATAGACAAACTTACTGAAACTGCTAAGGGTATCGGTGCAAAAGGACTTGCATATATCAGATGGAATGACGATGAACCAACTTGTTCCTTTGCAAAATTCATAAGCGAAGAGGAAAAGAAGGCAATCCTCGAAGCTCTCGGCTGCGAAAAGGGTGACGTTGCCCTTATCATTGCTGATAAAAATAAAATTACACTTCCTGTTCTGGGAGCACTCAGACTTAATGTTGCAAAGAAACTCGATATCATTCCTGAACAGTTCAACTTTCTCTGGATCACAGAATTCCCATTCTTCGAATATGACGAAGAAAGCGGCTCATGGCTTGCTATGCATCATCCGTTCACAATGCCTATGGATGAATGTCTCCAGTACCTTGATTCTGCGCCTGAAAAAGTATTTGCAAAGGCTTATGACCTCGTACTCAATGGTGTGGAACTCTCATCAGGTTCTATGAGAATAACAGACTATGAACTTCAGGAGAAAATGTTCAGAGCTTTGGGACTTACAAAGGAAGAAATCGAAGCAAAATTCGGATTCCTTGTTGAAGCATATAAGTACGGTGCACCACCGCATGGAGGACTTGGTATAGGACTTGACCGTCTCTCGATGATTATGTGTGGTTGCGACAGCTTAAGAGACGTAACAGCGTTCCCTAAGGTTCAGAACGCAAGTGAACTTATGTCAGAATGTCCTTCAGTTGTAGACAAGGAAAATCTTGATATACTTGGAATTAAAATTATTGAAAAAGAATAATTTACAAAATACACAAAAACATATTGTGTTTTGCAATTAAATAGTGTATAATTGATATATAAAATAATTATTCAGGGGGTTTTTATTATGAGACTTGTAACACGATCAGATTTTGACGGACTTGCATGCGGGGCACTCCTGCTTGAAGTGGGTATTATAGATTCATGGAAGTTTGTTCATCCTAAGGATCTTCAGGATGGTCTTTTCGAAGTAACAGAAAACGATGTTCTTGCAAATGTTCCTTTTGTTGAGGGCTGCGGACTGTGGTTTGACCATCACTCCAGCGAACACGAGAGAAACCAGCTTGAAGGCAAGTATAAAGGCGAAAGCCGTATAACACCTTCGTGCGCAAGAATTATTTATGAATACTACGGCGGAAAAGAAAGATTTTCACACTTTGATGATATGATGGAAGCCGTTGACAAGGTTGACTCAGGACATCTTACAGTTGATGAAGTTCTTAATCCAAGCGGATGGATTCTTGTAGGATATCTTATGGATCCGCGTACAGGACTGGGACGTTTCAGAAACTTCACAATCAGCAACTATCAGCTCATGGAAAAGCTTCTTAACTGCTGCAGAACAATGAATACGGATGAGATTCTGGCTCTTCCTGACATCATTGAACGAATTGAAGTTTACAATGAACAGACTGAACTTTTCAAAAAAATGGTTCACGAACATACGGAGATCAGAAAGGATGTTATCATAACAGATCTACGCGGTGTTGACCCAATCTATACAGGCAACAGATTCATGATATACAGCCTCTATCCTGAACAGAACATTTCTGTATGGATAGTAAACGGACGAGGAGGTCTTGGATGCTCCTGTGCAGTAGGCCACAGCATTCTCAACAGAACTTCAGAAGTAAATGTAGGAAGCCTTATGCTCAAATACGGCGGCGGCGGTCATCGCGTTGTCGGAACCTGTCAGTTCCCTGACGAAGAAATGGCCGAAAAGGTACCAGCTCTCCTTGACGAGATTGTAAATTACAAAGAATATTATCCTAATTAAATAATCTCACTCCAGTCATACGGTTTTTCTCGTATGACTGTTTTTTATAATGATAATTTTTAAAACATAACACTTGATAATCTCCTGTTTTCATTGTATAATAATATATACACCTGAAAGGAGAATACAAATGGCAGAAAAAAATGCTCATGAAGATCAGGATACACTACAGTTCCGGGTTCCAAAACAACCGGAAACGGATTATAACCACACACGTATATACAGAAAATCAGATATAGAACAACATCGTTCGTCCAATAAAAGCAGTTCATCACCTTCTGGTACACTTAACAATCAGCAATACAGAAAGAAACAGACGTCCTCTGCTGTACACAATCAGAATGCAGCAAAACAGCAACCCCGTACTCGTCAGCAAAGAACAGCTGTTCCGCCTGAAACTGTTCCGCAGACTAACAGAAATCCGAAAGCAAAACCGGAGAAAAAGAAAAAAGGTGGATTTCTAAAAAAACTTTTACTGTTAGTTTTTGCCGTTTTTCTGATTTATTCAACTGCAGCACTTTACTACATAACAAGGATCAATCCAATTGAAGATTCAGGACAGTATGTAAACGACCCGGAAACAATGCTGTATTCATCAGAGGTAAAAAACATACTTGTAATCGGCGAAGACTCGCGTGACAATGCAGCAAGGGGATTATCAGACTCTATAATTCTTCTGTCTGTCAACAGGAAAAATAAAAAATTGCAGATGACATCATTTATGCGTGATATCTATACAGAAATTGACGGATATGATTTTGATAAGATAAATGCCGCATATTCGTATGGAGGTGCCCCGTTGCTAAAGGACACAATCGAAGATAATTTTAAGATAAGAATAGACGGATGTGTTACTCTCAACTTTACTGCAGTTGCACATATAGTCGATGCAGTAGGCGGTGTCCAGATAACCCTTACTCCTGAAGAAGCAAATGCAGTAAACGAAATACTTTTCAGCGAGGTAAATGAAATCATGGGAGATTCTCCCGGAGATGATTTTCTCCCCGGAGGAGGAACATATATTCTTGACGGAAAGCAGGCCCTCTCTTACAGCCGTATAAGATACATCGGAAATGCTGATTTTGAAAGGACCCAGCGCCAGCGTACAGTAATTACACAGGTATTGAGCAGAATGAAAAAAATTAATCCTGTAAAATTCAACAGCAATATCACAAAGGCTCTCGAATATATCGGAACAGATATGAGTGTTACTGATATGTACATCATGAGTCTCAGGCTCCCGTTACTGCTTATGTCATATGAAACCGAACAGCTCCGTGTTCCGGCAGACGGAACGTGGAGTTATGGTGAAACATGGGACGGTATGTCAATTATAAACGTTGACTTTTATGCAAATACCGAGTATCTCAAACAAAATATTTATATTCAGTAAATTTAAAAACTCTTCCGGATCCGGAAGAGTTTTTTTATATTATTTTAAATTTTACTGTTATAGTAAATATATCTCCATTAAGCGAAGCTGATATACTGCCATTCATTTTTTCAGTCATCTGTTTGGCTATAGCAAGACCTAAACCGGCAGAGGCTGCTGTCCTGGCCTTATCTGCTTTATAAAATCTATCAAAGACCTGTGAAACATCTATATCTTCAGGATTTTCTGTATCGTTGCTGCACAGGAAAACTGTACTGTCCCCTTCTCTGAAAAGTTTAACCTCAACCATGCTCTTACTGTGAACAAGACTGTTTTTAATTATGTTTTCCGTAATTCGCTGAATCATAATATTATTACCCATAACAAACAGTATTTCATCTGTGATGTCAATGTTCGGTTCTATTCCTTCTGACGTAAATTCATCATAGTAGGAAAACAGACTGTCATATACAATCTGATTTATCTGCTGTTTTTCCATATTTACCGAAAGATCGCTATCCTGAAGTTTTGAAAATGTGAATAGCTCTTCAAGCAGATTTTTAAGTGCATCTATTCTCTGTCGAATAACAGTCATATACCTTTCCTTCTGTGTTGCATCATCAGATTCACACATAATCTGAAAATACCCGTCAAGTGAAGTCAGGGGGGTTCTGATATCATGCGAAAGTCCGGACAAAATAGCCCTTAACTGTCTGTCTTTTTTATTTACCTCTGTAATTCTTTCATTGTACACTTCAATAAGTTCGTTTATATTTTCTGTCAGAGTAATAATTTCTCTACTGTCCAAAGACGAAGTAAGCTTCATATTCGTTTCATTTTCTCTGATATACGAAATCTGGCGGCAGATTTTCTTTATCTGTCGCCTGTATAACAAATTTACAGATACTGATATTATCAGTAATAAACCAAGTATAACAGCCGCTGCCGCCATGATAATTTCTCCTGTTGTATTTTTTACCGTTCTTTATTTTTTCTTTCTTTTGTTCTGTATATTTATTTTATATCTCTTTTTTGCATTAAAATCACAGACAATGTGCCTGATATTACAATATATAATACTGCAGTTATATTTCCTGCCAGCAAAGTTTTATATTCAGGATCCATATTATATGTTGTAAGATAAATACAGTCTATATCAAATCCTCTTATTCCAAAGCAATCGCCAAAAATATAATTGATTAAACTCGAAAAAATATGCTGTATTCCCAAAGAATATAACAATCCTGTTATCAGAGGCAAAGCCGTACCGCGTGCTGCCAGCATAATAAATGATACAAAAATAACAAATGCATAGACTATAAGATAATCCATAATAATTACTTTTAAACTGTAAATGTCAAATCCAAATGGTGCATTGTAAAAACATTTTAATGAAACTGCCAGTATTACAAATCCGGTTACAAACATAAATAAGGAATAGATTAACGAAAAAATCATCCGGGAAAAAACAATATGATATCTTCTGCTCTGCAGACATGCTATATTTTTAATATATCCATTCCTGTTATCTGCCGCCAGGAATACTGTCAGGGGAACCATAATAACAGCCATATACAACCCTGTTGATGTAATATCCAGAAAATCACTTATTATTGTGCTGTTGTATTTAACCGGAATAAAACTTCCGGTATTATAATCAAAAGCCTCAACGTACCAATACAGACTTACAAATCCAAAATTGAACATAAACATCATCACCAGACAAGTATAAGTACTTAGCGAATGGAGTGCTCTGTATATATATGCTCTTACCGTATTCATCATTTTTCCGCACCTCCTGAAGTTTTTTTAAAATAGTAATCTTCAATATCAACTGATACTATTTTTAGCTGTTTAATTTTACAGCCGTTACCTACAAGAAGTTCATTTATCTTTGCTGTTTCATCAAGATGGCCCATAATATTCAGGGTCTGGCTATCAGTTACTTTAAATTCTTTGATTCCTGATTCCTCCAGAATCACACATGCTAGCTGAGGATTATCTGTATTGATCTCAACATGATTCTGACACCTTGACAGAAGTTCCTCTCGTGAAATTTCCTCAATGAGTTTTCCCTTGTGTATAATTCCGAAAGTATCTGCTATCTTTGAAAGTTCCTCAAGAATGTGACTTGATACCATTATGGTGAGGTTTTTTTCATCACGAAGCTTTACAAGGATTTCTCTTATCCTGGCTATTCCCTGGGGATCCAGGCCGTTTATAGGTTCATCAAGAACCAGAACATCCGGATTTCCTACAAGTGCAAGAGCTATTCCAAGTCTCTGGCGCATACCAAACGAAAATTTATTTACAGTTTTTTTGCCGGTGTTTTGCAGATCAACAAGTTTCAGAATTTCTTCTATACAACTGTAATCTCTTATGCCTGACAGTTTACACTTGAATTTCATATTCTGATAAGCTGTCATGTCATAGTAAAGTCCCGGTTCTTCAATAAGGCTGCCTATTCGTTCTCTCAGAGCATGCGACTCATCTTCTGTTTTGCCAAATAGCATTATCTCCCCTTCACTTTGTTCTGCAAGTCCGCATATCATTTTCATGCATGTGGTTTTTCCGGCACCGTTTGTTCCAATAAATCCGTATATCTCTCCGCGTTTCACATGAAGATTTACACCATCTGCCGCAAAATGTTTACCATATTTTTTGGTAAGATTACGTGTCTCAATTATATACTCCATATCTTTTATTCCTTTCTTTTTTTGAGTATGCTATAATAATAAAACTAATAAATTAATTAATCGCAAAAAAAGTATAAAGAAAGTATAAAGATTTTAATTAAGATTTTGTAATTCTGAAACCAACGCCCCATATTGTATCAATATATTCTTCTTCAGTTATTTTCTTTATTTTCTGTCTGATATTGCTTATATGAACGTTTATGGTTTTGTCTTCACCAATATAGTAATCATCCCAGGCATACTGGTATATCTCCTGTTTGGTAAAGATTTTTGATTTGTTCTTAAGCATAAGTTCAAGAATTTTGTATTCATGTGCAGTCAGATTTAGTTCCTTGTCTTCTACTGTAACCGTACGGAGTGCTCCGTTCATGACCATCTTCTTGTGTACAAACGTCTTTGAAACCTGATTTTTCTTTCTCAGCTGAACCATTACTCTTGCACGAAGTTCATTTATATCAAAGGGTTTGGTAATATAATCATCTGCTCCAAGTGTAAGCAGATCAATCTTACTGTCCAGAGTATCAACTGCTGACAAAATGATAAAAGGGGCAGATGTCAATTCCTTGCCTCTTTCCAGGACTTCACTCCCATGCAGCCCCGGAAGCATAAGATCAAGAATAATAAGGTCATATTCATCACTTTCAAGTCTTAAAACCCCCTCTGTACCTGAAAATGCGGATATACAGGTATATCCGCTTAATTCGAGAGATTCTTTTATAAGGTTGTTTATATTGATTTCGTCTTCTATGATAAGTATTTTGTTCATTACTTTCCGCCTTTAAAACTTTGACATCCCAATCATGCTCTGTTCAACAAGAGATTGTATATCAACAAATGCTTCATTCGGATTGGTCGGATTGACATATATGTTTACCGGCATTCCCAGATAAGCAGAATAGTCATTAAATGACGAATCTGATGTATATGAACGAATCTGCCCTGTGTAGTCATCGACTATCTCACATTTTATCATATTAGGGTGTCTTCCGTTTACAGTTGTTGATGTATCGGTAACTATATCAGTAACCGTTGCAAGTGTTCTTATTCCGTTTTGTATGAGAAATTTTTTTCTTTTGGATTTTTTTATTTCGAATGCAGCAAAGCTACCGCCCATTCCTGCAAAAAAAAACACCCATAGGGAAAATTATAATTTCCCCGATATATGAGTTGGTTTTTATTTTATTCGGATCTGCAGGATCATAGTGTACATATACAGTATCTCCTTCACGCATTCCGGAATTATAATATCCAAGTTCACGATAATATGATTTGTCATCCACCACATAGCTTACATATACATCATGATCTGTTCTGCGTGTTCCGTTTGATCTGCGGTGTACTGAGGTTCTTATTTCTTCTATAACTGCTTTGGTTTCCGGTGTGTTTTTGTTAAAACTGTAATGATTAAAGAATATAACTGCACTTATTAACATCATTAAAACGCCGATTGAAGCAAACGCTACTGAAAAAATCCCTAAAACATTATTTTTTTTAAATTTCATGATACATCTTCTCCTGATAAATACAATTAATAAATCCATTGTTCTTACAACAAAATAATTATACCATCTTTTTATAGCGTATTCAATAATTTATCAGAATAAAACAGAAAATAATATTGACTTTTGCGGCAATAGTGATATAATAATATAAAATTATAAAAATATAAAAAAGGAGAAACGAATTATGAATGCTCAGAAATTCACACAAAAATCACTCGAAGCTATAAATGACGCACAGAGTATTGCCATCGCAAATCAGAACATGAACATCGAACAGGAACACCTGTTCCTCGCACTTCTTAAGCAGGAAAACAGCCTTACAGTTCAGCTTCTGACAAAGATGAATATATCCGCCAGTGAAGTTACCGCTTCAATTGAAACACTGGTTAAATCGCTTCCTAAAGTAACCGGTTCAGGAAGAAAACCAGATACAGTATATCTTACAAGAAGCGTTGATACCGCCCTTATAGAAGCTGAAGAAAAAGCAAAACAGATGGGCGACGAATATGTATCTGTAGAACACATAGTCCTTGCTCTTATTGAAATGCCTAACTCAGCGATGTCAAAGATTTTCTCAAACTATCATATAGATGCACAGACATTTATGACTGTACTTGCACAGGTAAGAGGCAATACCAAAGTAACAAGTCAGAATCCTGAAGAGACATATGACGTACTGAAAAAATACGGACAGGATCTTACTGAACTTGCTAAAAACAACAAACTCGATCCTGTTATCGGACGCGACAGCGAGATAAGAAACATAATAAGGATTCTTTCCAGGAAAACCAAAAACAACCCTGTTGTAATCGGTGAGCCTGGTGTAGGTAAAACAGCCATTGCCGAAGGACTTGCACTCAGAATAGTACGTGGTGACGTTCCAAGCACTCTTCAGGACAAACATATTTTTTCGCTTGATCTGGGAGCACTCGTTGCCGGTGCAAAGTACAAGGGAGAATTCGAAGAAAGATTCAAGGCTGTGCTTAACGAAATAAAAGCCTCTGACGGTCGTATCATCATGTTTATCGACGAAATACACATGATAGTAGGCGCAGGAAAATCAGACGGTGCGATGGATGCCGGAAATCTGCTCAAGCCAATGCTTGCAAGAGGTGAGATAGACTGTATCGGTGCTACAACTCTTGACGAATACAGAAAATATATTGAAAAGGACAAGGCTCTCGAAAGAAGATTCCAGCCTGTTTATGTATCTGAACCTACTGTAGAGGATACTATATCAATTCTCAGAGGTCTTAAGGAACGCTACGAAGTATTCCATGGAGTTAAGATTCAGGATCAGGCTATCATTCAGGCAGCCGTTCTCTCAAACAGATATATTACAGACAGATTTCTTCCTGACAAGGCTATAGACCTTATCGACGAAGCCTGTGCCATGATAAGAACCGAAATTGACTCCATGCCAACAGAACTGGATGAAATTTCACGTCATATCATGAGACTCGAAATAGAAGAAACCGCCCTGAAAAAAGAAGAAGACAAGCTTTCAGCTGAACACCTCAGTGAGATACAGCAGGAACTTGCCGAACTCCGCGAAAAATTCAACAGCATGAAAGCTCAGTGGGAAAACGAAAAAAATGCAATTACTGACATTACAAAAATACGCGAGGAACTCGAGGCTCTTAACGGCGAAATAGAAAAGGCAGAACGCGAATATGACCTTAATAAAGCTGCTGAATTAAAATACTCCAAACTCCCTGAACTTCAGAAACAGCTTGAAGAAAAAGAACAGTTTGCCGAAGAAGCCAAGAGTGAAAATTCACTTCTCAGAAATAAGGTTACTGAAGAAGAAATCGCCAAGATAATCGGCAGATGGACAGGTATCCCGGTTTCCAAACTCATGGAGAGTGAACGTGAAAAGCTTCTCAGTATGGAATCAATCCTCCATCAGAGGGTTATCGGTCAGGATGAGGCAGTCCGCAAGGTTTCAGAAGCCATTCTCCGTTCAAGAGCAGGAATTCAGAATCCTAACCAGCCTCTGGGTTCATTCCTCTTCCTTGGTCCTACAGGCGTAGGTAAAACAGAACTTGCAAAGGCTCTTGCCCAGTGTCTGTTTGATGATGAAAAGAATATCATTCGTATCGATATGAGTGAATACATGGAAAAGCATGCAGTAAGCAGACTCATAGGAGCTCCTCCAGGATACGTCGGCTATGAAGAAGGAGGACAGCTTACAGAAGCAGTCAGAAGAAGACCGTATTCAGTTGTTCTCTTTGACGAAGTTGAAAAAGCACATCCTGACGTATTCAATACACTTCTTCAGGTACTTGATGACGGACGAATCACAGATTCGCAGGGACGTACAGTTGATTTTAAAAATACTATCATCATTCTTACTTCAAACCTTGGCTCCCACTTCATTCTTGACGGAATAGAAAACGGTGAGATAACAGATGAGGCAAGGGAAAACGTAGATAAAGTCTTAAAGCAGAGTTTCAGACCTGAATTCCTCAACAGACTTGATGAAATTGTATTCTACAAACCTCTCCAGAAAGATCAGATTATAAGCATAGTAAATCTCATGCTTGAATCTCTGCAGAAACGTCTTGCTGACAAACAGCTTACAGTTACAGTTACTGACGCTGCCAAGAACTTTATTATCGAAGACGGTTTCGATCCAAACTTCGGTGCAAGACCACTCAAGAGATATATCCAGAGAACAGTTGAAACTCTGGTAGCTAAAACCATTATTGCCATAGACCTTGAACCGGGTACTGAACTCATAGTCGACTACAATTCCGAAAAAGAAGAATTTTCATGTACACCTAAAAATTAAATACAAAAAAACAGAAATTCCATACAAACGTATGGAATTTCTGTTTTTATGAAAAATATTTTGTTTCAAATTCTTCGACATGCATAGGACGATCAAAATAATAGCCCTGAAACACATCACATCCTGCCTCACGCAGAAACGCAACCTGCTCATCGCTCTCAACACCTTCGATTACAACTTCCATCCCTAACTGCTTGCCAAGTGAAATAATCGTTGCAAGTATCGCACGACTCTTTTCAAGGTTTCCTGTCTTTTCGAGGAATCCCATATCAACCTTGAGCACATCGACATTCATCTCCTTAAGCATACTAAGCGATGAATATCCGCTTCCGAAGTCGTCAATTTCAACTTCAAAGCCATAATTTCTTAACCTGTCGATAAGGGCAAACTGATTTTTTGCGTCATTCATAATTGCTGTTTCAGTTATTTCAAGTTTAAGCTTCGCCGGGTCAATTTCGTACTTTTCAACAAGACCAATAAAAATATTGTATATATCCATGAAGTAAAAATCTTTTGGAGATATATTTACTGAAATATGGTACTTTTCATAACCTTCTTCCTTCCATTTTTTCAGCTGACGGCATGCCAGTTCCCATATATGATGATCAAGTGTGCCTATAAGACCGGATTTTTCAAAAACGCCAATAAAATTCAACGGAGGAATTATTCCCCGTTCCGGATGGAACCATCTTACAAGAGCCTCCGCCCCTATCAGTTCGCCTTTGGAATTTATCTGAGGCTGCAGGAACATACGAAACTGTCCGCTTCTTATGGCTTCATTAAACTGACTTGTTATTTCCTTCTCATGAATAAGACTGTTTCTTAGTTTCTCGTCATAATATGCAACTATCTCAGTATAACTGTCCTTTATAGAACTTATTGCCATAAACGCCCTGTCGCACATAACTGATACTTCCAGGTTTGTGTCGTTTATCTGGAATACCCCCATATGTATATATACATGATATGACTTGTTTTCAGATACTTCGCCAAGTTTTTTGATTGCACTAGTAAAAACTTCTTCTTCAAAATACTTTTTTTCCATGCAGACAGCGAAACGGTCACCCGACATTCGTCCATATAAAGCACTTGTTTTGCTGACATCTATATGTCTGAGTTTCCCTGCGATATTAATCAGCAGTTCATCTCCGCGTTCAACACCAAAAACGTCATTTACAAGTTTAAAATCTTTGATATCACAGCAAACCATAACATACTGGTCACTTTCAGCGGTTTTCATCAGTTCTCTGACTTTTTGGTAAAAATATTCACGGTTATAGAGTCCTGTAAGCTGGTCATGTGTCATGTGATATCTCTCTTTTTTAAATTTCATAATCTCTTCAGTTTCATCATGAAAAACAAAGAAACATCCAAGATATTCATTTTTTTTGCTATTTAAAACCTTATAAGAAATATCAATATAGTGCTTTTCCTTTTTTGTATCATAAAGCGTCATTTTCACAGAAGAATCAGATAATTTATCTTCATTATCTTCCAGAAATTTTTTCAGAAATCCTGACTTAACTTCTTTTATATTATGCTCCCCTACGGATTTTACAATAATATCATTGACATATACGCATCTTCCCTTACTGTCATAGCACATAACACCGTCATCCATTGTTTTTACCGCTGACGAAAGCAGTTTTTCAACCAGTTCATGCGGAATATAGACAACTGAAAAATAATAAATCCCAAAAACAACTATACTATATGCCGCAACTGAGAGATCAACAGGGATACGAAACAGAGATGATACGTTATCCATAATAACGGATATAAGGAAAAAAATCAGTATAACAAGATACCCTTTCTTTTCCACAGAAGGCGAATTGATAAATTTGTGAGTAATAATAGTTATTGCATACGCAAACAGAACTACCATATACAGTCGATGAATAACATACGGTATGCCTACAGCGCATATCCGATAATACATAATTCCGTCATGTGTCATGGTTTGAGCACACGAAAATGAAAATTCTGTTGATACGTTTACCAGCATGACTAATGTGTCGGCAACAGCAAGTCCGTAAAAAATATATTCCAGTACACCGCGTTTCCTCTTAATTTCAGCATAGTTTTCTATAAAAGAAAGAAGACCAAGTATAAGAAAATCCGTTGAAGCAAAATACAGGCCGTAGAACAACAGTGCCAGCATCTCTGAATTAATAACTATAGCCGCAGAATAAAAAATTGACATTACCGCAGATAAAATCAGCAGCCTTTTTATTGAACGCAGCAACGGCTGATTTTCCCTGTTTTTTATTAATTTATATAAAACGAACATTATAGCAGAAATAACCAGTACTACCAGCGAATAAATCTCTATCACAATTCTCCCCACCTTTTCCTAAATCTCCATTTGTTTTTCTCAAACAATCATAACCATATACTAATATAATACACCATTATATGCAAACTGTCAATAAAACGCTTAAATATTGTCTATATTCACAATACATTCTCTAATTTTTTATGATATTCTTTTTTCGTTTTATAAAATATTTTAATAAAAAATAACTCAATATCATTAAAAGCACCAAATTTATTTTAATATTCCTTTTTCCCATTGAAAATACCATGTTTTTACTTTATAATATACTATGCAACGACATTTTATCAGGAGGATTCTGTGTGAATTTATTTAAGAAAATATGTAAGATCAGGATTAACAAAGATGAAATATATGATGTAAAACTCAACAAACTGATTGATTCTGCCAAAAAAGAAGGGTACAGCAAAATTATTATTGAATTTGACGAAAAAACACATTTCGAACAGATAGCAGAGTCGTCTGAGACTGAACTTGTACACCAGTCACTCACCTGCGTTATAAACACAGAAAATGACTATCAGACTTCTTCTACTGTACCGGTTAACTTTAATGGCTGCGAACAGGAACCCTGTACCGAATATATTGCATATATAAATGATATTTCTGGAAATACTGTAAGCAGAATATACAGATTTCCATTCAGTTCTGAAAAAATACCAGGAGTCATTTTTGAAGAAGGTTCTGCACAGAACTATTTTTCCTGTTTAATTTCAAATATCTCTGTACAGCGGCTTCTGGTCGAAGACGAACCAGTAAATATCGGACAGAAGGCTTCACTTTTTTCCGGATGCAGCTTTTCTGCAGAGAAAAGTGAATATATATTCTATACAAACATCTAATGGAGACAAAAAATGCAATTAATATCAGGCTTATGCACAGACGCCGGCACGGTAAAAAAAATCAACCAGGACAGTCTGTGCATAAAATCAGCGAATTTCAGAGACACATCATTTACCATGGGAGTAATTTGTGACGGACTTGGCGGACTTTCTGACGGTGAAACAGCCAGTTCATACATAGTAAACGGACTGTCTGTATGGTTTGAAAATACCCTTCCCGGACTGTTAAAGGGAAAAATCAGCATGCTGGACATCAGACACCAGCTCGATTCAGAACTTCACAGACTTAACCACAACCTTAACCGTTACTGCGAATTGACCGGAAAAAATCCTGCAACAACTATGACTGCTCTGCTGTTTATTTCATCTGCAGGAAAGGTGATAACAGCACATATAGGCGACACGCGAATTTACAGAATATACGAAGATAAAACTATTATTACAACAGAAGATCATTCGGTGCTTGCTGAAGAAATAAGAAAAGGAAATATCACTAAAGAAGAAGCTCTTTACGACTCTCGTCAAAATCAACTTACAAAGTGTATGGGGGCAGGACTTGAAAACATTTCTTTCGATTACAAGATTCTTCCGGAAGAAGATGCATGTACATATCTTATTTGCTCTGACGGGTTCAGGAAAACAATATTGGAAGAAGAGATTTCATCTGCACTCAAACCATCTGCGTTAACGGACAATACCTCATCTGAACAGATTCTCAGAAATCTGACTGACCTCTGCATGCAGAGAGGAGAAACTGACAACATATCATCGCTGATTCTGAAAATCAAACGGAAGGACTGAAATAAAAATTGTTAAGCAACGGATATATACTCAGCAACCGTTACCGAATAGACAGTATCGCAGGCAAAGGCGGGTTATCTGTAGTTTACAGAGCTTATGACCTCGAAGCAAATGACGCTCTGCGGGCTGTAAAGGAAATCTCAAAGCACTGTCCGGAAATAATACAGTCTGCAACGCAGGAATCCCAGCTTATAAAAGAGCTTTACGAACGCGACAAATTTAATTTTTTTCCAAATATAATTCAGCGTATCGAAACTGATGAATTTCTTTACATTGTCATGGATTACATTGATGGCACATCCATGCAGAAACTTCTTGCAGATGGTGCATTTCCGCCAAATCTGACTATAGAATATGCAAAGGATATCTGCTCTGTAATACAGTTTATTCACGATTACGGAAAGATATACAGCGACATGAAACCTGACAATCTCATGGTAATAAACGGTATCACTTCCGTTTCACTAAACAAAGGAAAGAGATCCGGAACACTTAAACTGATAGACTTTGGTGCTGTTGTACAGATGGAATCCGGTATACCAGTGCAGTACACCCCTGAATATGCTGCTCCGGAACAGTTCCGGGCTAAAAGGCTCGATGTCAGAACAGATATTTTCAATATAGGCGCTACTCTTTACCACATGATAACCGGACGCAAACCTCTGCCGGTTGCAGACGAATCCAAAAATCTCAGAAAATCCTCAGAAAGATTTGTTTTTGACTCCTCCAACCGAAACATAAATGAATATCTGAAAAAAGTTATTCTCCGATGCGTTTCTGATGATCCTTCGAAAAGATATAAAACATGTACTGATCTGTATCATGCGCTTGAAAAGACAGAACATCAGTATCATGTAAAACTGACCGTTTTTTCTGCATTTGTAACTCTTTTTTCAACATCACTTTGTTTGTTTTCGTATTTGCAGTGTACACGTCATGAAAACCTTAATTATGAACGCCTTATGATGACCGCTGAAAAATCCGCATCTTATACTGAAAAAACCAAAGCATATAAAAATGCCATTCAGATAAGAAAAGACTGTACTGATGCCTACTTTGGACTTATTGACGCCTACAAAAGTGATGTTTCCTTTCAGGAAAAGGAAGCTTATGAACTTACTAAACTTATAACATCAAACGCAGAACTACTCAAAGAAAACAGCGACTACGAACTATTAGCCTTCGAAACCGGAAAACTGTACTGGTATTACTATGACTACGGCACATCTGAAAATGACGATAACAATACGACCAGAATAACATCATCGACCGAATGGTTTGCTGAAGCACTGGGAGGAAATCTTAAAAACATTTCCGAGCAAAAATACCAGATGGCTGAAGTATATTATAACATAGGAAAATTTCATTCCGATATTCAGAAGCTTGTAATAGAAGGTGATGATACAGATGTCTATCAGGACTACTGGAACAGCATAAACAACATGACGGAATTCATTGAAAATTCACACACAGAAACAGAAATTGTCCTTCTTGAAACATATAAACTGGCCATAAGCTCACTGGAAACCTACTCATACAAATTTTCTTCGTTCGCATTATATGATGAACAGATGGCATTATACAGCAAAGTCAAAAATGCAGTTGACAATATTATTACAACTACGGAAAAAACTGAAAAAATAAAGCAAAACATTATAAATCGATACTCTGCCGCAGAGAGAATGATAGAAAAAGCATACGGAGGAAAAAAATGAATTACGAAGTATGGCATACAATTTTTATAATCTCCTTTATAACTGCAGTAATATCTGCTTCTGTAACTATATTTCTTATTATAAAATACAGATTTTTTTCAATGATAAAATCCGTCACTAACAATCATCACAAAACAGTTACCGCTGTTCTACGAGATGAACTTCCCCGGATCTCCGCAACGGACGGTTCACCTGCAAAAACCGAACAGCTGCGAAAAAGCAGGGATAATGAAACAAATGATTTTCCGATACATTCCGATACAGTAATTTCAGGATATACTCCTGTAAAACATGTTTCCGGCAACAATGAGATATCACTCATAATCAACAGAGTAATAATCCATTCCAACCCGGATATAATAGAAAAAACTATTTCAGCATCAGAAAAATAAATACATAAAACCTTCTGGTTGACTTGTAAAGCGCAGAAATTTATGCTATGATAATATAGAATGCTGTCTGGTGTACACCGGATCAAACCAATTTATGAAAGGAACTTTATAACATGAAATTAGGTATGGTTGGACTTCCTAACGTAGGAAAAAGCACATTATTTAACGCTCTTACAAATGCAGGTGCAGAATCGGCAAACTATCCGTTCTGTACTATTGATAAAAATATCGGTATTGTATCAGTACCTGACGAAAGACTCGATGTACTTGCAAAAATGTACAACCCTGACAAGTTCACTCCTGCAACACTCGAATTTGTTGATATAGCCGGTCTGGTAAAAGGAGCCTCAAAAGGCGAAGGACTTGGCAACAAATTTCTTGCAGATATTCGTGAAGTTGACGCAATTGTACATGTTGTACGCTGTTTCGAAAGTATGGATATAATTCACGTTGACGGTGAGATCAATCCGGCCCGCGATATAGAAACCATAAATCTTGAACTTATATTCTCAGACATTGAGATGGTAGACAGAAGAATAGACAAAGCAAAAAAGATGGTAAAGGGCGATAAAAAATATCAGGCGGAAATTGATTTCTTCTCTGCTCTGAAAGAACATCTTGAAGCCGGAAAACCTGCACGTTCATATGAGACAACAGAGGATGAAGCAGAAATGCTCAAAACATGTGCACTTCTCTCATTAAAACCGGTTATCTACGCAGCTAATCTCAGCGAAGATGACTTCAGAAATAACATCGAAACAAATGAGCACTACAAAACTGTCTGCAGTATAGCTGAAGAAGAAAATGCAGCCATCTTCCCTATCTGTGCACAGATAGAAGCAGAAATCTCCGACATGGATGAGGAAGACAAAGCAATGTTCCTAAGCGATCTCGGACTCGAAATTTCCGGACTTAACAGAATCATCAAAGCAGGTTACTCTCTCCTCGGACTTATCTCATACCTTACAGCAGGCCAGCCTGAAGTACGTGCATGGACAATTACAAAGGGAACAAAGGCTCCGCAGGCTGCCGGAAAAATTCACACAGACTTCGAAAAAGGATTTATCAGAGCCGAAGTTATTTCTTTTGACGACCTTGTTGCCTGTGGAACGATGGCTGCGGCAAAGGAAAAAGGTCTTGTAAGACTTGAAGGCAAGGAATATGTTATGAATGACGGCGATATTGTACTGTTTAGATTTAATGTATAATTACCAGGAATTTAATAAAATAAAAACAAAAAACAGAACCTTTCGGTTCTGTTTTTTTGTTTTTATGTTTAGGAGTTAATCTGAAATAAGAAGATTTTTGAGCATGATAAGGTCAAGAACTGAAATATTTCCGTCATTGTCCATATCAGCAGATTTAGTCTGATTTTCAGTAAGTGTAACCTTACCTACAAGAGCCTGCATGAGCTTTGCGAGGTCTGCGGCTGTTAAATTACCGTTTCCGTCAACATCTCCCTTGACTGCAACTGAAGGAGCCTCTGTAACTGTTGTTGTAACTGTTGTATCATCAGGCTTCTGTGTTGTTGTTACAGTTGTTTCCGGAGCCTTTGTTGTTGTGGTGGTTACTGTTGTTTCAACCGGTTTCTGTGTCGTTGTGGTTACTGCAGGCTGTCCTGAACTCTCAAACAGGAGAGTGATCTTTCCGTCCCTGAACGAAAGTTCGTCCTTATGACCGCTTCCTTCATCGTTAGGATTGTCGAGAAGTGTCCACCAGAAGAATACACCGATCTTGTCAGCAATCTTTGCTCTCTGTGCATCAGTAAAGATAACCTCTACTGTGTCATAAACACTGTTAAATCCAAATTCAGTACAGTTATCCCAGTCATCAGCGAAATTAATTCCGCCGCCGCCCTGACTGTCCCATGAACTTGAACAGCTGATGTTAAATCTGACACCACAGAGCCTGGACTTATCTGCACCAACCGTCACCCAGCCGTCGCTGCCAATACTTACTGTCTTTTCGTCGTATGTTTTTATTTCAGGAGTCTGAGTTGAAATCTGTCCGTTCTTGTACTTTTCAGCAAGCTCCTGATAATTCTTTTCAATAGTTGTGTCATTCCATGTTACTGATTTTCTATCAAGGAAGAGCATATCACCGCTGCTTCCTGCATCCCAGAGAACAGGACACATTCCGTATGAAAGAGCCTTTTCTGAAACAGCTGAAAGATAATTTCTGATTGATGTCTTGTCCTTATTGTTTGCAGCCTCTGTAAGAACACCGTACTCACCGATAATAACCGGAACTCCCTTGCTGATAAAGTTTTTGTAAATCTTCATCATATCAGCATCAAGAGCTGCCATATCATCTGCTGTTCCCCATGTTGTCTGAGGTGTGCACCATGTACAGTTTGATTCTGCAACACAGAACTGCGGCGGTGAATAATAGTGGAGGGAAAGCATAAGTTTACCTGCACTGTCCTCAGGCATAACAAACCTTGAGTCGCATGTCTGTGCAATGTCAGTATTGTAGCCTGAAATGAGAAGGTGTCTGTTTGCGTTGTTTCCTCCGGTTGCACGTACAGTATCAACAAACTTCTGGTTAAGCTTGTTCATTGTGTTGTATGCGTCTGTCTTGCTAAGATCCTTAAACTCTACTTCATTCATACCTTCAAATATGAGGTAATCCGAATAATCCTTAAAATTATTTGCAATCTGTGTCCAGAGTGCTTCAAAACGCTTTTCAACACCTGCATAATCTTTGGAAATATTTCTAATCCATGATGTGTCTGCAACACCACCATCGTGATGAACGTTGATGATGACATAAAGATCTTCTTCCATACACCAGTCAACAACTTCCTGGATACGTTTCATAAAATCATCTCTGACTTTATTCGTTGATGTATCCATGCAGTTTATCCATGTTACAGGAAGTCTTACTGTCTTAAAGCCGGTAGCCTTTACCTTCTTTATAACATCTTTTGTAACGACCGGATTTCCCCAGCCTTTCTCGTATTCTTCAACTGCTCCGTTTACTATCCATGGACAGACACTGTCAAAAGTATTACCAAGATTCCATCCGAGTCCCATGTCCTTAACAAGCTCTGCGGATGAGATATTTCTCATGGTTTCAGCAGCGCTTACCGACACAGCAGGTACCGCTGTAAAGATATCAGTATTTGAAAGATTACAAAAGGATAAACACGAAAGTCCCATTACAAGTGACACAGCACCTGATAAAACAGAAATGGTTTTTTTGTTCATTTACACAATTCCTCCTGATTAATTATGTGGTTATAATCCAGTAAAACGAGATACAGAAATTTTTCCCGTTCTCAGCTATAGTAATTATAACATTTATAGTAAACGTTTTCAATACATTTTCCCTACAAATAAATCATAGGACTCTGTGCAATTTTACTGCAATTGTAAAATAATTATACTGTGTTTTCTGTAAAAAATACCTCTTTAATATTCTTGTATTCTCCCAGTAAAAATACTGATGAAATATACGCAACACCTCCAAAAATCACAGAAACAAACAATACAGCTGTATTGCCCAAATATTTTCCCGCTATCTGCTCAGCAAGCCATGCTGCCGCCATACACATCATTCCTGAATACACCGGACCGGCAAAAATCCGGAACAGTCCAAGTTTTATCTTACAGCTTCGTTTAAAAACGGCAAGAGATACTGCAAGCACAAAAAAGTAACATAATACAGTTGAAAGCGCCGCACCTGCTGCATTTAACTCAGGAATACGTATCAGAACTATATTGCCGGCTGTTTTAACTATTAGTCCTGCAAACATAATACGTGCCGGGATACCGGCTTTTCCAAATGCCTGAAACAAACTGAATACCGGAAACGAAATACAGAGAAAAATCATAGCAATCCCCAGAAATCTAAGCGAACTGACACTAAACAGCACCTCATTAACAGAGGACGGAAATAAGAAAATCAATATCCTTTCCGCCAGCACAAATATCCCCAGACCAGCCGGAACAGCCGCAAGTGTGGTCGCCTTAAGAACTTTTTCTGAATTTTCAGCTGATTTTTTATAGTCTTTCCTTGCCCACGCTTCCGCTGCTATCGGGAAAATACTTTTTCCGAACATATTGGTAAATGAGGGAACAAGATTAAAGACCGTTACAGCCATACCACTATATGAACCATAGGCAAATTCAGCAAAATCCGAAACATCCATTTTACTGAATACATCATATCTTTCTCTGAAGTAATCAGGGAATTTTTCGGCTGAATCGCAAACAAACCTCATAACTGTACACAGGTCTGCCACCGAAGTCAGATTTGACAGAAGCGCACTTGCTGCCAGCGGAACAACAGTAAGAATTATGTCCTTTACAAGCCTTACGGTACTTATACTGCATGTAAGAAAACCTTTTTCCCCGGATTCTTTTTTTCTGAAAAAATCATCTGCTGCCATATAAACCATTCCGGCAAGTGACGAAAGCGTTACTCCAAGAGCAGCTCCTGCTGCTGCAACAGACGTACTGTTACTGCAGGAATCAGAAAAAATTCCAAGAAAATATTTTTCATTCTTTATTATTGTCATACACAGAAACAGACCTGCACCCAGTTTAACAAGACTTTCCGCAATCTGTGAAACTGCAGTCGGATACATATTGCATTTTCCTTCAGCACATCCTCTGTAAGCAGCAGTAACACAACTGAATAATACTGCCGGCGAAATCGCCAGAACAGACAGGTATATGTCTTCGCTCCCTGCCGCATATACTGCAAACGGATGCGCAAGCATTATCATCACAGCAGTACCCACAATCCCCGTCAGTGAAAATATAATCAGTGAATATTTTCTCACTTTCTCTGTTCCAATACTTCCGTATAAAGCTGTATATTCTGCTGTTAATTTCGCCGACGCTGATGAAAGTCCTGTAACAAAAACAGCGTACACAGGCAGAAAAATTCCATATGCCCCGCTAAAATATGCCATCCCGTTTCCTCCGAGCATATTTGCCAGCGGTATTCTGAAAAACGCACCTGCCGCCTTTGCAACCGCAACTGATACAATAAGTATTACTGATGATTTTATAAAGTTCTGTTTTTTCATTGTCTTTTTCTCCAAATTTTTCAGATAAAATTCTTAGAGATCATTTATAGGAAATGTAAACATATATTTCGGTTCATTATAGTATATTCAACTACATATTAAGGCATTCTAAACATTTTGAATAAATAATTAAAAATTCATATTGATGTTTTATCGTATATGTGATATAATAAAGAAATAATGTGGTTTCATTCCATATTTATGTCTTTTGACTTCTTTATTTATATATTTTTATATGAGAGAGGCGCATACAATGGATTATCATTTTTCTGACAGGGTTTCAAAACTGAAACCATCAGCAATCCGTGAAATTCTTAAACACACCTCAAACCCTGAGGTTATACCGTTTGCTGCCGGAAATCCAGCTGCTGATGCATTTCCAAAAGAAACTATCGAAAAGATTTCATCGGAAATACTTAATTCTGATCCTATAGGAGCTTTACAGTACAGTATTACCGAAGGATACTCTCCACTCAGAGAACTTCTGAAAAAGGAACTCGCTGTAAAGAACTGCTTTATAAAAGGACGCGATAATCTGATAATTACATCAGGTGCACAGCAGGCAAACGAACTTGCAAGCAAAGTGCTTTGCAGTGACGGTGACACACTTATCTGCGAATCGCCAAGCTTTATCGGTTCACTCAATGCTTTCAAGTCATACAATGTAAATCTTGTCGGCATTGAACTTGAAGATGACGGTATTAATATAGAAAAACTTGAGATTGCAATCAAATCAAACAAAAATGTCAAACTGCTTTATCTGATACCTAACTTTCAGAATCCTACAGGCAATACCATGTCGCTTGAAAAGAGAAAAGCAGTTTATGAACTGGCTTCAAAATATGACTTTATTATTCTCGAAGACAATCCTTACGGTGACTTGAGATTCAGGGGAGAAGACATTCCTCCTATCAAGTCTTTTGATACAGAAGGACGCGTTATATACAGCAGAACCTTCTCCAAAATACTTGCTCCAGGTCTTAGAGTAGGTTATGTAAGCGCCCCTTCTGAGATTATTTCCAAGATGATAGTCTGCAAGCAGGTTGCCGACGTTCATACAAATATATGGGCTCAGCAGATCTGCTTTAAGTTTATGGAAAAAGTCGATATCGAATCCCATCTTTCTTCTATAAGAAAGATATACAAGTCAAAATATGAACTTATGGAAGAAGGCATCAGAAATCACTTCTCAGACAAGGTAAAAGTAACTGAACCTGAAGGTGGTCTCTTTATATGGGCTACTCTCCCTGACAGTATTGATATGATGACTTTCTGCAAAAAAGCAGTAGAAGAATACAAGGTTGCTGTCGTTCCGGGAAATGCATTTACTATCTCAGAAAATGACAGGACAAACTCTTTCCGAATGAATTTTTCAACTCCATCAGACGATCAGATTGTCCTCGGATGTGAAATCCTCGGAAAACTTACAAAAGAATGATTATAACCCTGCCGTCCGGGGAAAAATTTTTGGACGGAGAAACGGAGAATTTATCATGGCAAGTAAACCATTAAAACGTTACAACGTTTGTGAACCATATCTTTCAGCAAGAATCAGAGCACTCAGAATGCCTCCTGCAGTAATCGGTATTAAACTTACTGACGACAAGCAGATCTATAGTGCTGTAGTTGACATTCCTATGGGAAATGACCTTCTTGGAACTCTTGTCTGCCTTGCAAACGGAGCTGTAAACATTTACTTTAACAACGGAGCAGCAATCACAGGGCTCTCATCAAAGCACCCGGCACTCGCTCAGGCATGCCGTTCATTCCTTGCAAGTGCAAATCAGTCACTTGGTGTATGCAGCAGAACATCAGTATTTGACCTCCCTGCTAACCCGACTGACCACTTTGTACATCTCATGACAAGAAAAGGTGTATACAAGACTGTTATAGATCCCCTTACAGCAGCTAATGAAACTGATAAGATGAGAGCATTTCTCCTCCACTTATACCAGAAGGTTATGAACGAAGTAAGAAACGCTCAGGCAAGAGAACAGGCTGCAAACAAAGCTCAGTAATCCTGAAAGGACAGATATATATAATGTCAGAGACAAATGAAAAGAAACTGATATTCAGCGGTATCCAGCCAACCGGAACATTTACACTTGGAAACTACATCGGAGCCATCAGAAACTGGGGACCTCTTCAGGACGAATATAACTGCATATACTCAATTGTTGACATGCATGCCATTACCGTCCGTCAGGATCCCGCAAAGCTTCGTCAGAACACACTTCAGGCTTACGCACTTATTCTTGCATGCGGTATCGATCCGAAAAAGTCAACTGCATTCATTCAGAGTCACAACCATAACCATGCAGAACTAAGCTGGGTTCTTTCATGTGCTACTCAGTTTGGAGAACTCTCAAGAATGACCCAGTTCAAGGATAAGAGTGCAAAACATGCAGATGACATAAATGCCGGTCTGTTTACATATCCTGTACTCATGGCTGCTGATATACTCGCATACAATGCTGATCTCGTACCGATAGGCGCCGATCAGAAACAGCACCTTGAACTTACAAGAAATATAGCAGGACGTTTCAATCAGAGATACGGTGAATTCTTCACACTTCCTGAACCGTTTATTCCAAAAATGGGTGCTAAAGTTATGTCCCTGCAGGATCCGACTAAAAAAATGTCAAAATCCGATGAAAATCCTAATGCATGTATTCTTATTCTTGATGACAAAGATACTATCATCAGAAAATTCAAACGTGCAGTTACCGATTCAGAAGCTGAAGTTTGCTACAGAGAAGGAAAAGACGGTATAAACAATCTTATGACCATATATTCAACTGTAACCGGAAAGAGTCTTGATGAAATAACATCAGAATTTGCCGGAAAAGGTTATGGTGATTTCAAACTGGCTGTCGGCGAAGCAGTAGCTGATCATCTGGAACCTGTTCGTACAGAATACGAAAGGCTCATAGCTGATAAGGCATACTTAAAGGAATGCTATACAAACGGTGCTGAAGCAGCTTCAAGAATAACAAGAAAAACTCTCTCAAAAGTTTACAGAAAAGTTGGATTTGTAGACGCCCGATAATACACAAAGCTTGTTTTTACTGTATTTTTTCAACTATTATTAATAAAACATCAACAAAATATTTTATACATTTTACAAAAATACTGAAAAAGCTTGCATTTTACCTTAGTTTGCGGTACTATAATTAAAGGCTGAATTCTACTTACTTCAGAGGTTATTTATGTTTAATTTTAAAAATCATTACAACATCGATGATCTTGTAGAGATCGTAAAAATTCTCCGAAGCGAAGATGGTTGTCCATGGGACAAAGTTCAGACTCACAAATCAATAAAATCAGACTTTATAGAAGAAGTTTATGAAGTAATCGAAGCTATTGATATGGAGAGTCCGGAGATGCTTCGTGAAGAGTTGGGTGATGTTCTGCTTCAGGTTGTATTTCACTCACAGATAAAAACAGAAGAAAACGTATTTAATTTTGAAGACATATGTAACGATATATGTCAGAAACTCATAATACGTCATCCACATGTATTTGGCGAGATAACGGTCAATGACTGCGATGAGGTACTTACAAACTGGGAACATATCAAACAGCAGACCAAAGGTCAGACAACGTTTACTGAAACACTTGAAAGTGTTCCAAAAACATTTCCTGCCCTTATGCGTGCACAAAAAGTTGGCAAACGTGCTTCCAAATCAGGAATGGATTTTTCAGACATAAAAGACGCTCTTAGCCGTCTCAGATCTGAGATAGACGAGCTTGAAGAAGCTATAAACGAGAATAATTCAGACAAGATTGGCGAAGAACTTGGTGATGTTCTTTTTTCCTGCACCAATATTGCAAGAAAAGCTGAACTGGATTCTGAAACGGTTCTTACAGAATCAACAGAAAAGTTCATCAGACGTTTTGCCAGAACTGAAGAATTAATTAGGCTTAAAGGGATTGAAATGAAATCTCTTGGCATAGATGAGCTTGATAATTACTGGAAACAGGCAAAAGCTCAAAAGTAAAACCAAAAATAATGGAGGTAAATAAAAATGACAAAGGCAGATTTGATCAATGCTATTGCAGAAAAAGGAGAATACACAAAGAAAGACGCTGACAAGGCTCTCTCAACAGTTATCTCTTCAATCACAGACGCTCTTGCAGCTGGTGAAAAGATTCAGTTAATTGGTTTCGGTACATTTGAAGTTCGTGAAAGAGCTGCTAAGGACTCTAAGAACCCAAGAACAGGTGAAACAATCCACTGCCCTGCTAAGAAGGCTCCTGCATTCAAGGCTGGTAAGGCTCTTAAGGACGCTGTAAACAAGTAATTTTTTTTACAAAAGTCATAAACTTAAAAGCACACGCATCGGATATGTTCTGATACATGTGCTTTTTGTTTTATAACGAAAGGGATAAAAATGAGACTGGACAAATATCTAAAAGTTACCAGACTTATCAAGCGGCGTACAATAGCAAATGAAGCATGTGACGCTGACAAGGTACTTGTCAATGACAAACCAGCACGTGCCTCATACAACGTTAAGATAGGCGATGTAATCACTATCTGTATGGGGCAGAAACCACTTAAAGTTAAAGTAACAGCTATCACAGAGCATGTAACAAAAGAAAATGCTGCTGATAACTACACGGTTATTTCTGAATAAAAAAATCTTCTTTGACCTGATTGTATGGTCAAAGAAGATTTTTTATTAATGCAAAAAGATTTTATTTAGAATCATTTCCACAGGATATCGGAAATAATCATGACTAAAAAACATCGCAGTCTTAATATCTCTGATTATCAATCATAAGCAGACATGCCGTAGATTAAGCTATAGATAGATTCTTCATTTAATCCAAGCGTTCCAAGTACATCTTCAAGAAGCTTTTCTGTATCCACTTCAGATAAATATTCTTCAATATTATCTGCGCTGATAGTATTTTCCGGCGCAGTTATATTTTTGTCATCTGATTTGTAAGTTTTATATTCCAGAGAAATCTTACCAACACCATCAATAATTGTTGACATGCTCTGCATATCATTTTCCTTTTCAAAGGCAATTTCTAAAATCTGCATCTCTCCGTCTGATAATTCAGATACATCTGTTGATATTTTTCCTGATATATATTTGTCGTCAATGATTTCCAGATTTTCGAAGTCTATAACTATCTCTTCATCTTCTGAGCTTAGCTTAGCACTGCCGGTATATGCGTTATTGCTTTCCTCTGCCTTAAGTACTATTCCTCCTTCAGGAGCAATTAATTCAAAGCCCACATCACTGCCGTTTTTAGCCATCACATATCCTATTTGACCATTTTCAACGGCTACAGTCATCCCTCTGATTTCTCCATTAGCATCAACCAGGGTGTACAGAGTGCTGTCAGATGTAATATTTTCTGCTTCTTCTTTAATAGATGTTACGAGTTCTTCGCCTATATCATAATCTTCTGTTGAATTAGAATTTATAATATCAAGGATAAGCTGATCATTTCCTAATTCATCAGCTGTTTTTTCCAGAAGATATCTTGCGTCTTCGGCTGTAATAGTTGTTGTTATCCTGTTAAATTTATACTCCAGGTTATCGATTGAACCTGTATATCCTTTTTCAAGCGTGCTTTCCATTTCCGGAAGTCGTCCGGTAAATATGCCACTGTATCTTTGCATAATATCTGAAACATCTGTAACAGATAACGTTTTTGGAGACAGATTTACTTCATATGAGTCAAGTGCTTCAGCAAAATCAAATGTCAGATATTTTTCACTTGCTTCAGGAATCTGAACATATGCCATATCCCCGATTTTTAAAGCTGAGGCCGTTATAACTTTTTTACCATCCGCCATAACTGTTATATCAGCACTGGTATCATTACCTGAAACAATGCTGCTGGCAGTAAAGCTAATCTTATTAAAAAGGTCGCTTTCCGTTGTTTCACGCAATTCATTAAGTATATCTTCATCCAGCTCTAAATTAACTGACATATCTACTGCATTAGATTCTTCAGTATCCTCAACACTTTTTAAAGCGCTGTCAATTGCATTTTCATATACATATGTACAGTAGTTTTCCGGTTTCATAAATGTCATATTAACCGTATTCTTAACTGCTGGCACAAACGCATATGAAGCTGCTGCACATCCTACAACTACTGCCACAACTGCTCCTATAATTACCGGCGTTTTCTTTTTTGAACTCACTACATCAGCGAGTATTTCAGTATTATTGTTTTCTTCCATTGATTGTACTCCTTTTTATAAATATTATTTTGTATTTTTATATTATCATTTATTTCTCTTTATGTCAACAATGTTTAAAATACAATCATTATAATGCATAAAAATCTTTCCAGAAAATACATTAAAATTTATATAGTATTTTTTTCACTACTATGCACATAATAGTTTTGTTCCCGAGTTTGCCACTTCATGAAAAAAACTTTTTAAATCAAGCAAAGAAAATACG
>JAEDJV010000121.1 GCA_016296165.1 Oscillospiraceae bacterium
TGATTCGTCAGTCATGTCGATAAGCTGATACTTAAGTGAAGAGCTTCCGGCGTTAATTACTAAAATTTTCATTATCTTCGGTCCTTTCAGATTTTTGATTAAAATTACGAAAATATCTGAATAATTACATATTTTCGGTCAAAGTTTACTAATTAATTATATACCATTGAGGCAAAATTTCAAGTCTTTTTCGGTAAAATCAGCTTTTTGCCCAAAAAATAACGTTGTGCACACAAGTTACTGTTAATCAAAATTCAAAAACAAATATATTTACATCACTTCTAATTTGTGATATAATTATAATTAAAGTATTTTACAAACAGGGGGTATATCTTATGAAAGTTTCAGGAATTGTGTGTGAATATAATCCTTTTCATAACGGTCACAGATACCACATACAGAAAACAAGAGAAAACGGCGCAACACACATAGTAGCTGTCATGAGCGGAAATTTTGTACAGCGCGGAGATGTTGCAGTTATTGACAAGTTCGAGAGAGCAAAGGCCGCAGTTCGAAGCGGAGTGGATCTTGTTATTGAACTTCCGGTTGCGTATTCACTTTCAAGCAGCGAGGGTTTTGCAAGAGGTGCGATGTACATACTCAACTCTATGGGATGTATTGATGAACTTTCATTCGGAAGTGAATGCGGAGATATTAATAAGCTTCTTACAGCAGTTCAGGCAAGTATTTCATGCTCACAGTCACAGGAACTTAAAGCGCTTCTGGACAGCGGCAGTTCATATCCTTCTGCGATGCATCTCCTTGCAGAGAAAAAGTACGGAAAACAGGTGGGAGATATTTTTGATTCTCCTAACAATCTTCTTGCTATCGAATATATAAAAGCAATATCTTATCTTAATTCAAAAATTACACCTTTCACTATAGCAAGAAAGCATGCCGGTCATGACCAGCCGGAAGTAATATGCAACTTTGCCAGTGCGTCATTTATCAGACAGAACGTTAAAGAACAGAATGCATATTCTGATCTCATGCCTGAAACTATGTACGAAACACTTTTACAGTCGGTGAATTCAGGAAAGACTGCTTCGCTTGCTAATCTTGAAAAGGCAATTATGTACAGAATGCGTACAATGACTCCTGCGCAGCTGAGAGATGTTCCGGATGTCGGTCAGGGTCTTGAATACAGGATTTTTGAGGCGAGAACGGCATCAACAGTTCAGCAGATGATGGAACAGATTAAGACCAAGAGATACACCATGTCAAGGATAAGAAGAATATTCCTCAATTCACTTCTTGGAATCACAAAGGATGATCTTACCACACCTCCTGTTTATGCACGTATTCTTGCTATAAACGAACGGGGAACAGATATTCTGTCAGTAGCAAAAGGAAAGTCCAGAATTCCGCTTTCAACTTCACTTGCAAGACTTAGTGAGATAAATGCAGTTACAAAGAGAACTGCTGAACTTGAGTCGCTGTCAACGGATATATATAATCTTGCGCTTGATAATCCGGGTCCTGTCGGAACAGATTACCGCGCAAAGATCGGCGTAACCGGATGATTTTACTATGAGGATAAAAGGAATTATTTTTGATCTTGACGGTACGCTTATAGATTCACTGCACTGCTGGGAAAGAGCTGACCGCAATTTTCTCCTGGAGAACGGTATTGAACCCCCTCCGGGAGTTTCTGATATAATGAAAAAATTAAGTATGAGAGAGGCTGCGCAATATTTTATTGACCTTGGTGTTAATATGACTCATGAGGCAGTAACAGAACGCATAGAGGAACTTGTTTTTGACGAATATGCCTCAAAAGTCCCGCTTAAAAAATATGCACTGGAGCTTCTGGATATTCTTGATAATCTTGGGATAGTTTACTGTGTCGCAACAGCGAACTATCGCTCACTTACTGATGTTATCTTAAAAAGATTCGGTATCTGTGACAGGTTCAGATTTATATATACCTGTGCGGAAAACGGAATAAAGAAAGACGATCCTTCATTTTTCAGCAACGTCGGAGTCTTGCTTGGAACTTCACCGGAAGAAACGGCAGTACTTGATGATTCGTTTCACTGTCTGAAAAATGCACATGATTCCGGATTTTTTACGGCTGCAGTTTTTGATGAAACAACAGCAGACTGGGATGAAGCCGTTAATGTTTCGGATATTGCAGTAAATGATCTGCAGGAGTTTGCAGAGTATATAAAGAAAGAAGTTGATATTGCTTGAATGCACCTGTGTGGTTAAATAAACTTGAAAGAAAGTTTGGAAAATATGCGATACCGGGACTTATGAACATAATGATCATGGGTATGGCTATTGTTTTTATAATGGACAACATAGTCGGGCCTATGGCAGGAAAGGTTCCGCTTGCCCCTTATCTTTTATTCTCGCGTGATGCAATTCTTAGTGGTCAGATATGGCGGCTTATTACATTTGTATTTGATCCGATGGAGTTAAGTCCGTTTTTTTTAATATTCACGTTGTATTTTTACTGGCTTATCGGAAGCGTTATGGAGAATCAATGGGGGACGTTCAGATTTAACGTTTTTTATTTTTGTGGTGTAATCGGAACGATAATAGGCGGTTTTATAACAGGATATACGAGTAACACATTTCTTACCCTGTCGCTGTTTATTGCGTTTGCAGCTATAGCACCTGATTTTCAGCTTATGCTTTTCTTTTTTATTCCTGTAAAAATAAAATACCTTGCGATGTTTGACGGGGTTCTCCTGCTGGTTAGTTTCTTCTTATCAGGACTTTCCGGAAAAATAGCAATAGTAATGTCTCTTATAAATCTTTTAATTTTCTTTGGGAAAGATTTTATTTCATTTGTGAAATTCAGGATTCGCCATCTGAAGTATAAAATAAAAAACAAACGATAACAAAATACTTCGCAGTAAGACAAGACTGCGAAGTATTTTGTTTTGTAAACGCACTTGTATTTATCGGGATACGGTGTTATAATAATTACAATTGCTTTATAAAAATGACTGGATGTCTGTATATAATTTTGAAAAGAGAGGTTTTTTATGGCGAAGGTAATGGTGGGTATGAGTGGCGGAGTTGACAGCTCCGTTGCGGCAAAGGTGTTGCTTGACAGCGGATATGAAGTGACAGGCGTTACACTTAAGATGTTTTCTTCTGATGATATAGTTGAAACTGAAACGAGAACATGCTGTTCGCTTTCTGATGTTGAAGATGCAAGGGCCGTTGCATATAAACTTGGGTTTAAACATATTGTTTTTAATTTCAGAGATAATTTCAGCCAGTATGTAATAGAAAATTTTATAAACAGTTATATTACAGGTAAAACTCCTAATCCATGTATTGAGTGTAACCGTCACGTTAAGTTTGGCAAGATGCTGCAGAGAGCAGAGGAGCTTGGTTTTGATTATATCGCAACTGGTCATTACGCTCTTAAGGAATATAACAACGAAACAGGACGCTGGTATCTGAGAAGACCAGCTGACAGATCAAAGGACCAGACTTATGTTCTATACAGTCTTACACAGCACCAGCTTGAAAAAACTCTCTTTCCTCTTGCGGATTATGAAAAAACCGAGGTCAGAAAAATAGCTGAGGAGGCCGGACTCATCAATTCCAGAAAACCTGATAGTCAGGACATCTGTTTTGTACCGGACGGGAAATATGCTGAATTTATAAAAAAGCATACTGATAAGGGAACGCAGGAAGGTGATTTTACTGATACTGAGGGAAACATTATCGGAAAGCACAAGGGAATTATTCACTATACAATAGGACAGAGAAAAGGACTCGGAATAGCACTTGGAAAACCTGCATTTGTCGTAAGTAAAAACGCTCAGACAAATACAGTTGTGCTGGGTTCAAACGATGATTTGTTTACTTCTGAACTGATTGCAGAGGATGTTAATCTGATGTCTGTTTCGGAAATCAAAGGTGAAATGCATGTAACAGCAAAACCAAGATACAACTGTAAGGATGAGCCGGCAGTAATATCAATGCTTCCTGACGGACGTATCAGAGTTGTATTTGAAAAACCGCAGAGAGCAGTAACCAGCGGACAGGCGGTTGTATTTTATGACGGAGATATCGTTGTCGGCGGAGGGACGATAGTGTAGAAGGGGATCTGTTATGAGAAAGATTATACGACAGGGAAACCAGGGAGCATAGCTGAAGTATTGAATATAAAATTAATCTGTCAGTCTGTGTCAAACGTCACAGACTGGCGGATTTTCTGTCTCTAGGTCACACAACCGCCTCAACAATAGTCTTATCACCATTTTGAGTTACATTCACACCGGATTCCTTATTTTTATTAAAACAGAAACTTACCAGATATCCTTTTTTCAGATTATGCTTTTCAAGGTAATCACAGAGCTGATCCTCACCTTTGCGGTTGTATTCTTCTCCGCGCCAGATTTTCAGTTCTATGATATACTGTACTCCGAGATAGTCAACTACAATATCCATTCGTCTGTGGTCCCGTGTTTCTGCCTCGATATAGTAATTTCCGGTTCCGTTTATTATCGGCCTCAGATACAGAAGGAAATATTCTCTTCCGTGCTGTTCGAGGAATTTTTCAGATTCATTTCCCATTATCTCATTGAAATGCACGACGAACTGTTCAAGTATTCTGTCCATATCAAGGATACCGTTTTCAGTGAACTGACTCTTGTCATATGAACCGGCCTGAAATATTGGTTTTGACATCATTTGTTCTGACATTAGAAAATAATTATAAAGCAGAGTTTCAAAAATCCGGTTTGATATCTGAACACTTCCATTTTCATTTTTTACAAATCCGTACATCATTGCAGTATCCAGAGCTTTATCGTAAATATTTAAACTTATTCTTCTGCCGTTTATAAGAATGGAATACACACAGTCTCTGAGACTTTGACTGTCTTCGAGCTTATTTATCAGCGAGTCAAACAGCGGACGTTTTGAAGAGAGAATAACGCCGACTGCTTCTGTTACGCCTTCTTCAGTCCATCTGATTTTCCCATCCGGATTTTCATCATTTATCTTGCATATTGAAGAGACAAGCACCGGATAACCGGAGGTATAATCATAGATGAGCTGTGATATTTCTGAAATATTCATTCCTGTATGTGAATCATTTTCGTATTCTTTAAGCATGCTCCCGATATCATCCGTTGAGAAACTCATATCAACATTAAATTCTGCAGAAATATTCCACGGGCTGTTATGTTTATGTTCTGCATCAGGGCGTATTTTCTGACGCAGATTGCGAATATCATGAACTCCGGCGAGGATTACGGACTGAAATGCCGGAATTTCGTTTCTGTTTAGATAATGTCCTCTGAGCTGAGCGAGAAAATCAAGAAACACCTGATTATTGGAGGCCTGATCCACTTCATCAATTATTAAAATTATCGGCTTTTCAGCTGTTCTTATCCACAACCTGAGCCATCTGAAAAGACTTCTCATGCGTACAGAAGTATTGCTCTCACATATTTTGCTTAAATCATCAAGCATCTTTTCAGACAAAATATCTTTTGACTCCATAATATCGTATAATTCACTGGCTAATGTAATTGTAAAATTACTCTCTGTTTCAAAATCAGCGCTGCTCATAAACTGAAAATCAAGGTAAATTACAATATATTCTTCTTCAAGATTTTTTCTTAATGCTTTCAGAATGGTGGTCTTCCCATACTGCCTTCCCCGGTTTATTGTAAAATATTTTCCTGCATCAACCATCTCTTTTATTTTTTTCAACCGGCTGTCCAGATTCACCATATAGTGTTCATCCGGATAGCAGCAGCCTTCGGTATTAAAATATTTTCTCACTTTTAGCACCTCGATTCGTTTAGTACTTTTAAGTATATCATATTTTCAGATTGGGTGCAATTATTATGTTTGAGTTGACACTTTATCCGGAACATAAAATTAATTAGATTACTCAAACTTTGTACATCAAAAATAGCTGTATCTTAATTCAGACGAAACATCAAATCTCTTCATAAAGTTTTTAATTTCTTTCCGAAATCTGCTTGTTTTTTTCTGCTTTCTATGTTATAATTTCAGACATAGTATGTGGTTGAACTCTGGGTTATAAATGTTTTTTACACTTGCGTTAATATATTAACACAAACTATTTGCTGCGTAAACGGGGAAAGAAAATACTTTCCATTGATTTTTGTGCTCTGGAACGCAACGGAAAGGAATGGTCCATATATATGAAAAAAATTTTTTTGAAATTGCTGCCCGTTTCAATTGTGACAGCAATTTCACTTATGTCATGTAATAATATTACGCCGGAAAAACAGGAAACCGATAATTTCTCTGTTAACGAAATTGAGTATTGCTATTCTGTAAGTGATAATCCTGTTTTTGATGCAAATAAGATTTCATGTTTTTCTTTATTTGATACATATAAAAATGGTTTTATTTTTTACGGAATGAGATACAGTGCCAGGGAAGTTTTTAATGTCAATATAATTAATACTCAGAATCTGAATTCAGATTCAGTAAACCTGGAAATTAATGATCCGGAGATTGCGATAAGTACAATAAAGAAACATAAAGATGAAATTATAGCATTATCATTATATGATGGGGTTTACACTATTTTTGCCTTTGATGAGGAGGGCAAAGAAAAGAGAAGACTGGATCTTGATTATTATCCGGGTGATATTCAGTTTCATGGTGACCGGATGTATCTAATGGACTATTCAAATAACAAAGTTAAGTGTTATTCCCGGAATTTTGAATATCAGTCAGAGTATAGTATTTCTGTAAATTACAATGATATGAAATATATCCCTCAGTTTATACGTATTTCAGATGAGGGACATATTTTTTGTTTGCTAAACAGTAAATCAGATGGATCATACAGGATAATACAGGTTGATGCGGATAATGAAATTAACAGATCAGAAATTAATGATATGGATATTATAATGGATTTTCATATCGATAAATCCGGAAATATACTGGTTATGGGAAAGGATAACTGTGAATCCGATAAGCTTCTGGTTGATTCTGTGACTGATAAAGGTATGGTTATTGATATGTTTGAAATTAATGACTGCAGTGAGGTATATGGAATTACTTCGGCAGATAGTATTATTTTTTCGAACGAATCCGGAATATATGAATATACTGAAAATGAAAATAAGCTTATATTCGATTATGGTGATAACAATACTAACATATACAGCACCTGTATAGACGGTGATGATGTAGCATTATTTTTAAATGATGCTGTTACCTGCACAGATTCAATTTTTATTGTGGATGAGAATAACAATATTGTTGATGAATATTATACTGGTCCTGTAAATGATGCTTATGTTTTTAACGATGATATTTATTACACTTATCAGGAAAATCATGGTGCAGGTGTGAGATGCATAAAAAATAATACTGTTTGTGATACCGGCATTTTCCTGGAAGATTCTTTTGTGGATAAAATTGCTGTGTTGAAAAACGGAGATATAATATTAAACAAGCTGTCAGATGACGGAACAAAATCGTTAATATCATTTAACAGTGAATTTGAGCAGATAAATGAAGAAAAAACAAATATTGATATTATCGATATTACTGGCAGAGATAATGATTTGTTAATTTTTGGAGATGAAAAAATATATTGTACGGACAGTAGTTTAAAATCTAAAACAGAAATTGCCGATAT
>JAEDJV010000122.1 GCA_016296165.1 Oscillospiraceae bacterium
AAAATATTCTATCACAAATTTGAACAGCGGTCAAGTTTTTTTGAAAAGTATTGAAAATTTTTTTATTTATGATATAATTGTTTGTGAAAGGAATATTGAATTTATGAAAACTGATAAAAAAGAAATTATTTTAAATGCTACGGAAAAACTACTTTTAAATATTTCAGATAATGACCTCTCAATGAGTATGATAGCTAAAGAAGCAGGGATTGCAAAAGGAGGTATTTATTATCACTTCAAAAGCAAGGAAGAAGTTTTATATGCGGTAATTAAAAGAGCCTACTCCAAAGCGATAAGGGAGTATCTTGAAAATATGAATTCTGATATTGCTGCTATTGATAAACTCAGAACACTCTTTCACAGCCTTCTAAAAAAAGAATTTCGTGATGAAAAAAAGAATCTTCTGATTGCACTTCATATTAATGAAAATCCTCTTCTTCATAACTATTTAAAACTGGTTGCCATAGAGGAAATTTCCCCTATTCTTGAAAAGATACTTATACAGGGCAAGGAAGAAGGAATAATAGATCTTAAAGTATCCCCTTCTGAAACCTCAGAGATGATAATCGCTGTGCTTTCTTTTCTCCTTGACGGAAATATTTTTAACACAGAAAAGTCTGATAATAAACTAACCCTGTTTTCCAAGGTTCTGGATCTCTGCCTGGGAGCAGAACCCGGAACGTTCAGTTTTATAAGTGAATAATGTTATAAAAAAACAGCGAGAGCCAAAATGAAATTGACTTTCGCTGTTTTTTTATAATATTATCTTTATTTCTTTCCCTCAATCTCCCCTTCTTCCAGTTTTTCTGCATAGCTTGAGGGAGCACCTGGGTATGATATTTTGGGTGTTCTGGTGTGTATGCCTTGGGGTTACAGTTACAGAGAGGTTGTGATTCAGAATAAAGCTTGACAATCTGCATAGAATAACGATATAATATGTATAGAATAATTCCGGACTACGCAGATTTCAGGGAGTTGATTTTTATGATGATAAAACCGTCTACATGTTTAAGAAATGAATACAACGATATTGCAGATTTCTGTAAAACTGAAAACCAGCCTGTTTTTCTCACAAAGAACGGCGAAGGCGACCTTGTTGTTATGAGTATGGAAGCATATGAATACCGTGAGGAAATGCTTGATTTGCGCGAAAAATTGCTCGAAGCTGAAGCACAGCGTTTAAGTGGTGTAAAAACATTTTCTCTGGATGAGGTGAACAGCTTGATGGAGGAAATAATCAATGGAAACATCTAATGAATATAGCCTTGAATTTCTTCCTTCTACTCTGAATGATATTACCGAAATTGTCTCTTCGTTTGTTATGGCTGGCAGCAAACAGGGAGCGATTCGTATAAAGGATAAAATAAACAAGGCTGCCGAACAGATATTCCATTTTCCTTATTCGGGTGTTTCCGTTCCGGAACCTAAAATGTCAAAGCAGGGGTTCCGATGATGAAGAAGTACGTAAAATCTTTGAATGGCGGAAACAGTTTTTTGAGATTGCGGTGTTTAGTCGTGCAGGACTAAAGTTGAAGAAATATTTAAACAAATGCGAGAGAGACACCTCCTGGTTTCACTCTCGCATTCTTCTTTCCCTCAATCTCCACTTTTGCCAGTTTTTCTATATTTAATTTCTTCCTTCTGCTCTATACGATATTAAAAAAGTAATGTTAATATTTTTTAAAATTTTCTTTTCGACATTATCACTAATATAATTTTCATTAATATGATTCTTTGAATAGCTTAAATATGTGTTTTGCGTTTCCTTAATAAGCAAAGCTGTATAATACTGTTCCCAGCTGAAATATTCAGTGCTGTCAGCATAAAAATATGTTTCATAAAGATGTTTGTTAAGCTCTGATATTTTTATTATTCCGGAACAAAGTACAAGCCATTCAAATGATTCCGGGAGATACAAATACACATTTGGCATATATTTTATTAGTGATTCCATCCTTGTCATTTGAGTGCCGAATGCTGCTCCGTCTGCTATAACAAGAATTTTATCATCACGGTTATTTGCCGACAGCAACGAATAAATATTGGATTTTCCGCCTGCTGACTGGCACACAATATTATTCTTAGCTGCAACATCCGAGAAAAATTCGTAACCGGAGTTGCTGTCTTCTGTTACAATCTTTTCAACTGACAAAGGATATTTATTTTTCTGATTAAATTCAAATATCCGGTAAAACTGATGATAAACAGGAGTCAGTCCGCCGTATTTACCGGAACTTCTTATTCCGTATATCTCGTCAACACTTACAGGCAATGTTTCAGGACACTCACGGGTAACGAGTATATAATAATTATCACTTAACTTTATTGCCTCAGCAAACTCTTTGCTTTTTATGAATTTGTTGCCTTCATCAATAAACACCAGACATTTCTTACAGGCGGCAAGCTGTTCTTTCCATAGATTTCCCGAAATCACTCTGCATTCAGCATCACAATCAAGCTGAATACCACTGTCCTCTTCAAGTTCAATAAATTCACGAATCATTTCGATAAGTGTTGTTTTTCCCGTTGCACTGTCACCCTTTAATATTGTTATATTTCTTTTGATGTCAAATTCATACTTCATCAACTCATTCTGAATTTTTACATGATATATCCCGTTCATCAAATATACCTTCCTGCTATAACAGACATATCATACATATTATGAACAATGTCCCCTGAATTTAATATTTCTATTTCAAATTCACCTTCACCAAAGTCCATTACATGCCCAAGATTTATAACAACATCTTTTTCTCTGCCTATTTCAAGCAGCCATCTTGCACAGTTATCTCCGCAGTTTGAAGCATTAAAAACTTTTTCCGGAATCTGATCAATCAATATCAGTGTTTTCACACCACCTGAAAGTGACACAGGTGCTATTATACCCATGACAGGACTATCTATTGCTCCTGTGCCCAATACAGTGGATTTATCAACATCTTTAATCATCTCTATAGCACGGGCATCTTCCATCCACTGCGGCTTGAACCTGTTTTTAAAATACACGGAAGTATTATATATTACATTATCCATTTCCCCGTAAAATACTTTCAGCATATATACACCTCTTAGTCGGTTATTTTATTGTTTATTTCTCTCCAGTTCATTATATCATATAAAGTCTGTGAATACAATGAAAATATTTTACGGTCGCACAACCTGCTCAGAAACTCCATAAAACTCCAGGAAACTTTCTTATCCATATTTCTGGAACAAGACACAGGCAGGGAAGATTTTCAGTTTGCAGAAATGCTTTATATAACCGTATTGAAAGACATTAAGAAAAATGATATAATAAATATCATAGTGAACGAAAATAAACTTTACTCATTCGCTGTAACAGAACCGAAATCAAACATTTTCAGCAACTGAATGGAGGAATAAAAATGCTCAAAGTATACCTTGGAGATATGGAAGGTGAAATTTATAATCCGCCTGTATATTTTGATAACCAGTATGAAGATGAATGGATTACTGATGAATTTGCAGAAAAAATGATTTCAGACATAGACAAATCAACTGTTGTTTCTCCTCATATAATAGAAAGCCCTTTTCTCGGAGCAATAACACCAAAAGAATTATCCGGCGGGGTAAAAACACTTATTCTCATGAAATATGATGACAGCGGCAATATTTTTAATGCTACTGCATGGTGGTGACTGGAAACAAAGATTATCCTATACTCATAACAGTATAGTTTTCATCGATGAATGCAATGATTTTATTCGTCGTGAGGAATTCGCAAGTGAGGTAAAACGTTCTGATAATTATTTTGTTCTTGTGACAAGGGACGATCTTCCGAATTTATCTTACAGTGTTGAAGAGATTTATGGAATCAGAATGTCAAAGCAGTATGCGGGATTGAAGAAAACTTATAATGAGTTTTATCAGATTTATGGATAGGCGGGGGTTCTGATGATGAAGAAGTACGTAAAATCTTTGAATGGCGGAAACAGTTTATTGAGATTGCGGTGTTTAGTCGTGCAGGACTCAGGTTAAAGGGATATTTATACAGATACGAAAAATGCGAGAGAGACACCTCTTGGTTTCCCTCTCGCGCTCTTCTTTCCCTCAATCTCCCCTTTTGCCAGTTTTTCTGCATAGCTTGAGGGGGCACCTGGGTATGATATTTTGGGTGTTCTGGTGTGTATGCTGTGGGTGTGGGCATAATTAAGAACTAATTTAATTCAACCTTAGAAATTTCTAAGTTCATTTTCGAGAAAATTTCTTGAATCAACTATTTTCAACATCTGATTTTCTGCATCTTTTTTATTATCAAAATCTTCATCAAAATAATATGAATTGTTTGCTGCAATTCGGTATTTCCCGTCTTTTTCTTTTACTGACATCAAATTCAAATTTGACAATATAATTCTTTTTCTATAAAATCTGTTGGCGTAACAGCTCTTATATGAGAAACGGAAAAATCTTTTACGTTTCGTGTTATGATATAATCAGCAAAAACAGAAACCGCACATTCATCCTGCAAACAATCTTCAAAATCTGTAAAATTCTCATTATCAAGTGCAGTCATCAGTACAGATTCATTTATTCCGGAAACGGAAAGAATATCAAAAAGGCTTTTTATCATGATTCTCCTTGTTTTTGAATCATAATCTTTCCTAAGTATAAAGAAAATATTTGGAACGGAATGAGCAGCCATATATCCACAAATTTGTTTTTCAGTACATAATTTCATTATCTCATCAGCATATCTGAAGTATGGTTCACGACCTGAAAGATAATCAATCAGTACGTTTGTATCAATCAAGACTCTCATATCTTCTCTCCAGTTCATTATAGTAATCTTCTCTATAATCCTGATCTGTAATTGTAGTAGTTGCTTTCCTTAATTTCGCAATCGTATCATAAGCTTTTTGCGCCTTTGTTTTTGTTCCTGCAGTTTGTGATTTCATAAGTCTTATGAAAGTATAAATTGCTGCGGCCTGTTCTTCTGTCAAATCGTCAACTTCAATATGCAGCATTTCTTTTGTACTCATAAATATACCTCCCGCGTAAAATATTTATTATCTCAAAAACACACTTTTTCAAAATCTTTGATTCAATTTCATTATATCATATAAAGTCAGTGAATACAATGAAAATATTTTACGGATTCACAATATGCTCAGCTACTCCATAAAACTCCAGGAAAACTTCTTATCCTTATTTATGAAACATGACATAACAGATACAAAAATGCGAGAGAGACACCTCTTCAAGAGGGGGAAAGATAAAATCCAGCAAAAACTGGCATTTCCCCCTCTTGATCGGTTTCCCTCTCGCGCTCTTCTTTCCCTCAATCTCCCCTTTTGCCAGTTTTTCTGCATAGCTTGAGGGAGCACCTGGGTATGATATTTTGAGTATTCTGGTATGTATGCTGTAGCAGGAGGATAGAATGAGTGTTGTGGTTAAGAATGATTTTGGTTTTGGTTTTGAGTGGAATACTGAGAATCAGGATACAAGATACTCCGCAACATCATAAAACTCCGGAAAGTCTTCTTTGATTCTGTTCAGGCATCGTTTGCAGAAATTATGGCGTTCAGCGGGGGCGGATTCGAGGGTTCGTTTGTAGCCCCAGAGGTGAGTAAATGATTTTTGGTTATCCAAATCATTGTGATTCAGAATGGCATTGACTGACTTGCTTTTCTCATTTGCGCACATTGAAAGCAGACGCTGTTCGGCAAATACCATGCTGTAAAGGAAATCTGATTCGTCGGTAATGCGGTTTTTCATGAATCTCAGGGATTCTGAGACGTAGTAATTTTTAAAATCGTTGTCTTTGATAAAGAGTAAGGCAGTATTGCATGGTTTCACTTTCAGACTCCAGTTCGGGTTGAAGGAGTACCCGTTTTTCATTTCAAAATTAGAAATATCCGGGTAGACGTGATTTATCTCTTCAAGGTGCATTACGGTGATATCTTTTTTCAGAAGTTCTTCAGTAATGTCATTCCATACAATGAGATCGGTGTCTAACATTACGGCAGGGGTATTCTGAAGAGAAAGTGCTGCGATTTTCCCTGCTGCCCAGAACTGAACCGGATTGATATCTGATACAGCGAGTGGTCTGATGTCATTCCACAGGTTCAGAAGTTTTAGTTCTTCAAGATATTCCAGTGCATAATCATCAGCATAAAGAGTAATATTTCCGTTGTATTTTCTCCAGTTAAGAGCTGAGATAATCATAACAAGAATTTCATAGTCAGGCATTCCGTACACGTCTTTCATTCTCGCAGGTTCAGTCCATATCGTATGAAATGCGTCCATTATATCAACTCCAGTCCGTAGCCGCCCTTTGCGATTGACGTATATCTGTTCAGTACACACATTAATATTTCAGATATTAGCTCCTCACGTGCTAAAATACAGTCAGCATATTCGTCCTCGTCAATTGCATTTAAGATACCTGTATCTGAATCAATTTTCTCAATAGCAGAATATATTTTCGCACTTTGAGGTTCTGAAATTATTTTACGATTACAGCACCGTAAAATAAGGGATTTATAAAGAATGTAAAATTCCATCACCCATTCAGATATGAACTGCCTGTCATCATAATTTACGCATTCAAAGAAAATATCTTTTATTGAGTTAAGAAAATCTGACAGGCATTTATTCAGTGCACAGAGGTAATTTATCTCTTTCCTAAATTTATTAAATTCACTGCAATACAACGGAAATCTTTCTTCTTTTTCCTCAGTAAATATTTTATCAACGGAGATTTTATAAACTTCCAGTTCAGCAATCAGTTTTTCCGATACGGTTATTTCATCAGCATTTAAGACTCTGAATCCAGTTCTGAATTCTCTTTCAATAACCGGATAGATTTTACTCTCAGCAAGGTCTCTTAGCTCTTTCCAGAAGGGCTGATATGCATATATTTCAGTAAACTTCAGATAGTCATTTGTCCATGAACTGCATATTCTCATACTGTTTTCAGTAAATCTTCTGTCTCTGACATATGCATCAGCAATGGAAAAGGCTTTCTTTATTTCATCAGTTATACTGTCAATAACAAATGACAAATCCGGTTTTTCTTCATTGCAGATTTCTGAAATTTTTGCAGAGTAGTCATCTGTAGACGGATCAAGGCTGCTGATACGGTGCTCAAGTATTTCTGATCTGTATTTTACTGAAACGACTTTAACTATTACACTTCTGATATATCCGGAAATATCAAGTAATTCTGCAAAGGAATTCTGACGCTGTTCAAGATAGAAATATTCATCTGAATTGACGGGTGCATTATTCAAATGGAGTTTGTATTCTCTTATGATATTCCGGCAGTGTTTCAGCTGATCTTTTATACTTGTCTGGTATTCAAACAGGAGTTTTTGTATTTCGTCTGACCATTGCTGTAAGGAACGGGCATAGGAAATGACAGAGAGGGGTTCCTGGGCGAGATATTTTTGGGTTATTGAGTCGAGTAAAGTATGTACTGAACATGATTTTGATGTCCCCGTAGGTTTCCTAGGCTTTGTCATTTCGTACTCCTATATTTTATTTTTTTAAGCTTTGTATATAGAATATGGTATTTCATCATCTTTCATTTTTTTAAATTCATTGCAGGACGAACTGCATATGAAT
>JAEDJV010000123.1 GCA_016296165.1 Oscillospiraceae bacterium
TTAACAGAAGCTACAACTACATCGCCGATATTTGCATATCTTCTGCGTGTACCGCCTAAAACTCTGATGCACATGAGTTCCTTAGCTCCGGTATTGTCTGCTACCTTCAGGTAAGTTTGCATCTGTATCACAGTCGTTCTCCTCCTTTCAGAATTAAAGCTGTTTATACAGCGTGAATATCATTACTTATTGATTAATTACTTAGCCTTTTCGATTATGTTTGTAACTCTCCATCTCTTATCCTTTGAGAGTGGACGTGTTTCCATAATTTCTACTCTGTCGCCGATTCTGCACTCATTCTTTTCATCGTGAGCCTTCATCTTAACAGTTCTCTTGATGATTTTCTTGTAAAGTGGATGTTTAACATTGTCAACGATAGCAACAACTACTGTCTTATCCATCTTGTCGCTAACTACTTTACCGACTCTTGTTTTTCTGAGACTTCTTTCAGACATCGCTAAATCCTCCCTTTCTTACTGCTGTACTGAGTTGAGTTCCTGTTCACGAAGAACAGTCTTAATACGAGCAATATCCTTCTTTACAGCTTTTAAACGAGCTGTATTTTCGAGCTGATTTACAGCTAACTGAAAGCGGAGATTGAAAAGCTCCTGCTTAAGATCTTCCAGCTTGTTATTCATCTCATCAACAGACATTTCTTTGATATCAGTTGCTTTCATTACTGCTCGCCTCCCTCTGTTTCTTTTTTAACGAACTTACACTTGATTGGGAGCTTGTGCATTGCAAGACGCATAGCTTCTCTTGCCTGCTCTTCAGATACGCCAGCGATTTCAAACATTACTCTGCCTGGCTTAACTACTGCTACCCAATATTCAGGTGCACCTTTACCAGAACCCATTCGAGTTCCAAGTGGCTTCTTTGTAACCGGCTTGTCAGGGAAAACCTTAATCCAAACCTTACCGTTACGCTTGATGTAACGTGTCATTGCGATACGGGCTGCTTCAATCTGATTTGATGTAATCCAAGCAGGCTGAAGTGCCTGTAAACCGTATTCACCGTTTGATACCTTATTTCCGCGAAGTGCCTTACCTGTCATACGACCTCTGTGGACACGACGATATTTAACTCTCTTTGGAAGTAGCATTACTGGTTACCTCCTTCATCTTTTCTGTTTCTTGGCTTACGGAATGACTTGTTGTCATCACGTCTCTTTCTTGCAGGAGCCTTGTCCTCGTTCTTATCAGGAGATTCACCCTTGAGGATTTCGCCCTTGTATATCCATACCTTAACGCCTAAACGTCCGTATGTTGTGTGAGCTTCTGCTGTACCGTAATCTATATCAGCTCTGATTGTCTGAAGTGGAATAGTACCTTCATTGTAGCTTTCTGCTCTTGCAATTTCAGCACCGCCTAAACGACCTGAAACTCTTGTCTTGATACCCTTTGCACCGAGACGGATTGCACGACCGATTGACTGCTTCATAGCACGTCTGAATGAAATTCTGTTTTCGAGATCAAGAGCAATCTTTTCAGCAACAAGCTGTGCATTAAGATCAGGCTGCTTAACTTCTACAATGTTTATTAAAACCTGTGATTTGCCTGACATCATCTTTTCAACCTGTAAACGGAGCTTTTCGATTTCAGCGCCGCCCTTACCGATAACGATACCTGGCTTTGCACAGTGGATGTGGATTCTTGTCTTGTCTGCAAAACGTTCTATTTCAACTCTTGCAACGCCAGCAGCATAAAGTCTCTTTTTGATGAAGTTACGTACGTTGTAATCTTCAACGAGCATATCGCCGAAAGAAGCCTTGTTAGCATACCAACGTGAATCCCAATCCTTAATAACGCCAACACGGAAACCGTGTGGATTTACCTTCTGGCCCATAGTCTACCTCCTATTTGGGATTATTCTTTTTCTTTTAATACCATAGTAATGTGTGATGTTCTCTTAAGAATTCTGTAAGCTCTGCCATGTGATCTAGGCATGATACGCTTCATAGTTGATCCAGGAGAAACAAAGCACTCTGCAACATAGAGTTTTTCCTTATCCATGTCATGATTGTTTTCTGCATTGGCAATTGCAGAATTTAAAAGCTTTATTAAATCCTCACAAGCAGCCTTTGGTGTGTGCTTTAATGTTGCCATAGCATATTCAACTGGCTTATTTCTGATAAGGTCAAGTACAATTTTTACTTTTCTTGGTGAAATGCGAACATTTCTTAAATAAGCTCTTGCTTCCATAGTGAAGTCCTCCTTTCCTTATTTCTTACCGTTATTTGATGTTTTTGAACCAACGTGACCCTTATAAGTTCTTGTAGGAGCAAACTCACCAAGCTTGTGACCTACCATGTCCTCTGTAACATATACAGGTACATGCTTGCGTCCGTCATGAACAGCAAATGTATGACCTACAAACTCTGGGAAAATAGTTGATGAACGGCTCCAAGTCTTTAATACTTTCTTTTCGCCGGCTTCATTCATCTGCACAACTCTCTTAAAAAGTACCTCCTGAACAAAAGGTCCCTTCTTAATACTTCTGCTCATTATTTTTTTCCTCCTTTCAAGCTTTATTTACCGTTTCTGCGTTTTACAATGTACTTATCTGAACGGTTATGCTTCTTACGGGTCTTGTAGCCAAGTGTTGGCTTACCCCAAGGAGTAACAGGGCCTGGACGTCCGATTGGTGACTTACCTTCACCACCACCGTGCGGGTGATCGCAAGGGTTCATTACAGAACCACGTACTGTAGGTCTCCATCCCATGTGACGCTTTCTTCCTGCTTTACCGTAATTAACGTTCTCGTGGTCGATATTGCCTACCTGACCAACTGTTGCTTTACACTGAATTGGTACATTTCTTAATTCGCCTGAAGGAAGTCTGAGAAGACCATAAATGCCTTCCTTAGCCATGAGCTGAGCCATGTTACCTGCTGAACGAACGAGCTGAGCACCCTTACCAGGATAAAGTTCAATATTGTGAATGAAAGTACCAACCGGAATGTCAGCGAGTGCAAGTGCGTTACCTGGCTTGATATCAGCGTCAGATCCGCTTCTTACTGTATCTCCAACCTTAAGTCCGTTTGGAGCAATGATGTATCTCTTTTCACCGTCTTCATACTGAAGAAGTGCGATGTGAGCTGAACGGTTTGGATCATACTCAAGAGTCATTACCTTTGCATCCATGTTATCCTTATCACGCTTGAAGTCGATGATACGGTACTTTCTCTTATTAGCGCCGCCTCTGTGGCGAACTGTTATTCTTCCGTAGCTGTTTCTACCTGATTTATTTTTTAATGGCTCAAGTAAACTTTTCTCCGGAGCAACCTTTGACAACTGTGAATAATCTGTACATGTCATCTGACGACGAGATGGTGTTGTCGGCTTGTATGTTCTGATTGCCATTATATTCACTCCTTAAAATGCATTTTTTGCGGGAGCATTACTCCCATACCGGACTTTTTTCAGTCCACTAATATATCTGACTTATCAGATCATACCGTCGAAGAATTCGATTGTCTTTGAATCTTCCTTAAGTGTAACGATAGCCTTTTTCCAGTCAGCTGTCTTACCTACAAATCTGCCTACGCGCTTTGTACGGCCATTGCAGTTCATTGTGTTTACCTTAGCAACCTTAACGTCGAAAAGCTTTTCAACTGCTTCTGCAATTTCAATTTTGTTAGCGTTCTTATCAACCTTAAATGTGTACTTTCCTGTCTGGAGAGCATCCATACTTCTCTCTGTGATGATAGGCTTGATAATGATATCCTGTGGTGCCTTCATTATGCGTACACCTCCTCGATCTTAGCTACTGCATCCTGAACAACTATGAACTTGTCATAATTTAATATATCGTAAACATTCAGTGTATTAACGAGTGTTGTCTTAACTCCTGGAATGTTGGATGCGCTCTTGATAACTTTCTTATCAACTTCTGGCATTACGATGAGTGCCTTGCCTTCAACATTGAGAGCCTTTAACATCTGAACGATTGTCTTTGTTTTGAATTCTTCCATTCTGATTGAATCAAGAACGAGAAGATTTTCATCCTTAAGCTTAACTGATAAAGCTGACTTCATAGCAAGTCTCTTTACCTTCTTGTTAAGAGAATATCTGTAATCTCTTGGCTTAGGACCAATTGCGACACCACCATGAACCCACTGAGGAGCACGGATAGAACCCTGTCTTGCATGACCTGTTCCCTTCTGTCTCCATGGCTTTCTGCCGCCTCCGCGTACTTCTGTACGAGTAAGTGTTGACTGTGTACCCTGACGCTGATTAGCAAGATAGTTTACTACCATAGCATGCATAACAGCTTCATTTGGCTCAATTCCGAAAATAGCATCGGAAAGCTCAGTTTCTGCAACCTGCTTACCATTCATATCAAATACTGAAACTTTAGACATTTATGCTTCCTCCTTTCATTAAGCCTTTACACTATCAACGATGTAAACTATTCCGCCCTTAGGACCTGGAATAGCACCCTTGAGTGCGATAAGATTATTTTCTGCATCGATTTTAACAACTTCAAGGTTCTGTACTGTTACCTTTTCAGCACCCATGTGTCCTGGAAGAGCCTTTCCCTTATAGATACGTGATGGTGATGAACAAGCACCCATTGAACCAGCGTGTCTGTGAACAGGACCAGTACCATGAGTTGACTTAAGTCTAGCCTGATTATTACGCTTGATTGTACCCTGGAAACCTTTACCCTTGCTAGTACCGCTTACATCTACAGCATCTCCTACTGCAAATATATCAGCCTTGAGTACATCTCCAACATTAACTGCATCGCAGTCATCAAGTCTGAATTCTTTCAGTGTCTTCTTGAATGCAACATCAGCCTTCTTGAAGTGACCCTGCATTGGCTTGTTTACGTGTTTAGCTGTTACGTCGCCATATCCGAGCTGTACTGAAGCATAACCGTCGTTTTCAACTGTCTTCTTCTGAACAACTACGCATGGACCGGCTTCGATAACTGTTACAGGAATAACTTTTCCTGTTTCGTCGAAAATCTGTGTCATACCGATTTTCTTACCGATCATAGATTTCTGCATTTTTAATTCCTCCTAAGTTATTGGTTGACATATGTCAACTTGACTTTGGTGATTTTCTTCGAAATTACTTTTCAGACATTTCGATGAGTACACCAGCCGGAATCTCAAGGTTTCCGAGAGTTTCCATTGTCTTGTTTGTCGGTCTGATAATATCGATGAGTCTCTTGTGTGTTCTCATTTCGAACTGTTCACGGCTATCCTTGTACTTGTGTACAGCACGAAGAATAGTAACTATCTCCTTATCAGTCGGCAGTGGAATAGGACCTGAAACTCTTGCACCGCTTCTCTTTGCAGCGTCAACTATCTTAGCAGCTGCTGCATCAACTACAGCGTGTTCATAACCCTTGATCTTGATTCTGATCTTTTCCTTTTCAGCCATTTTTTTCGCCTCCTTATAGATTTTGCGGGGGGCATTGATTAATTCGTAACACTTAGCCGTGTGTATCCTCGTCTCTTGTGTAAAAAAAGCTTGTGAAACATCAATATAGTTCCCAAGCTTGCAACAAAACACACGTCAAGACACACCTCGCAATACGCAACTCGAGTATCGAGGCATCCCTTAAGCACACACAGTGTTCGTTATTACAATCGCCCGGTTTAAAATCGGACATACTCCACGAAAATTCCCTGTCATACCGACAGCAACCTTTCGCTTCATCGCATATCATCCATCCAGTCTGGTTCAGACTGCTTTACTATTATAGCATATGCACGAATTTTTTTCAAGTTTTTTATGACATTTAAATTGTAAACTTTTTATGAACATTTTTTTATAATTTCTTCTCACGGTTTTCAGCTAGCCAATATCATCATAATTCTGTTTATTATATTGAGATGTGAGGCGCCCGGATCAAAATCCACGCTTGCTATTGTTACATTTCCAAGTTTTCTTGACAGTGCTGCATACATTCCCTTCCCGCATACCTGATTAACCATACACCCAAACGGCTGTGCACCTATTATTTTTGTATAACCGGATTTTGAGAAAGCTACTATATCAGCACCCATCAGCCATCCATCACCTACACTACATCCTTTTTCAATATATTTTAGTGCACTTTCTTTGTATTCGTCATATGAATCCATTGAACAATAATTATTTTCTCTGAGTATTTTTATCAGTTTTTTCTGAATTCCAAGGATAAAACTATAAAACGTTTTGAAAGCGTATTTCTTTATTTTACCCTCTGATGATAAATGTGTTTCTAAATAATATAGTATATACCAGAGAAGCCCGCTTACAAAACACTCACAGTTTTCATTCTCCAGGGTTTTTATCAGGTCTGAATTTCCTATGCTGCAGTATTTGATATACAGTTCACCTGTAATACCGACTTTTTTCTTCTGAACTTCAGAACGCAAAATTTTTCTGAATGATGCGCATATTTCATATACATTCTTCCAGACTGCTGCCAGAGATAGATTTTTTCCCTTTTTCAGATCATCTGATATTTTTTCAGTCCATTCTTTTCTGAGTTTTTCGGTTTCACCTTTGTTTCTCTCATACGGCCTTGTCTGATTGCATATTAACATCAGTAAATCTCCGTATATTACCGAAACAATCGCTCTCCAGACCATATAAATATGTATATTAACTTTCATTCCGTCTTCCAGTCCTTTTACATTAAGTGAAAGAACCCGAACATCTATTCCAGATTCTCTAAGGGCTTTTCTAAGAAGCGAGATATAATTGGAGCCTCTGCACATATCACCGGCCTGAGGCATCATAAGTACTGTTTTTTTATAGTCATATTTACCTGATTCAAGTGCACCTATCATCTGGCCTATATTTAGAATCGCCGGGTAACACATGTCATTGTTTACAAATCTTAATCCGACCTCTTTGATTCCTTTTGTATTTTCAAGAATCACAGGATGATAATCTTCAGAATAAAATGCATACTTTAAAAGCGGAAAATGATCATCAAGCATCGCCGGGATAAGCAGATAGTATTTTTCTTTAAATTTCTCCTCATCTATTTTATACATAATTTTTTTCTCCATAATATATAATGATAATTATAATAATAACAGTAATTTTTTTGTTTTTCAAGTATTTTATGACGATTTTTTTGTTTACTCTTGATAATAGAAATTATCTTTGAATTAAGTTATAATAATAGTATAATTTTTTATAAAGGATGTGCTTTATATGGCTAAAGAAAAGAATCTCAAAGAAATTATCAAAAGCAAAAAGGGACTTATCGGTGAATTTAAAGAGTTTATTTCCAAGGGCAATGTTATGAACCTGGCGGTAGGTGTTATAATCGGTGCTGCTTTTCAGAATATCGTTACGGCACTTACTAACAGTTTCATTAATCCGCTTATCGCTCTTGTAACAGGCGGATGTCAGAAAGACGAAAACGGAAATCTTATTCTTGTTGGTGGTAAATTTACTATAAACGGCGTCTCTTTTGATTACGGTTCATTCATATCTGCTGTAATTAACTTTTTAATCATGGCGCTTATCCTGTTCATCATTGTTAAAGCTGTTAATACTGCAATGTCAATAGGAAAGAAACCGGAAGAACCAGCGGCTCCTGAAG
>JAEDJV010000018.1 GCA_016296165.1 Oscillospiraceae bacterium
AGATATTGATGCACGAACTTCTACGTGCTAACAGCAACTAAGATTGGAAAGAACCTATTTTACGCTTACGTTTCAGAGCTCCGTTTTTTCAATTTAAGTGGCAAACCCGGGTTTTATCACTTCAGAACAGAAAAAGCCAGCACACTCACAAACAATGAAGGTGCTGACTTTTTCGTTTTTTCATTGAACAAGAGTGTAAACATTCCACTTTTTTTGATAGATAAACATCATTCATAAATGTTGTATTTCATATTGTATACAGTATTACTTTTTAAAGTCTCTATGCTATCAGTTGGAATAACCACAATCAATTCATTTTGTTGAGCGTATTCAAAAAGTTTATTAATTCGATATGATTGTACAGAACACTCTGTTGAACTTATCCAGGGAAATATTAAAATTTTTTTCCCTTTACTGATACCAAGAGCACATGAACATAAATATGACCAGTGCCATAACTGCTTAAACTTTAATTCAAACACATTACTCTGAATATCAAGTAGTTTTACTATTTCAGAATTAGTATCAATAACACTTTTAAATTTTCTGTTTCTTAACAACATTCCTTTTTCATTATAGTTTACAAAATAAACTCTGTTACTTATATCATTTACATCTAACTCTGAATTGATAACGCAAACTTTTTCCCTATTCCTCTTCAAAAATCTATATATATCATTTTGAATACATTTGTTTGACGTAATGTAAAAATTTATCCCATCATCAAATTCGATTTCTTTTTGCTCAAAAGCAGAACATTCATTGAATCTTAATTTCATTTTAACACCTCAAACAATTGGAAAAATCGTAACTTTATTCGCATAAACTATACCTGGAATAACTGTGCATAACTGCTGTCGCTGACAGTATGGTTTACGACAGAAAAAGAAAGGCTGCGTAGGATTTTCCTACACAACCTTTCGATTATATATTAAATACTTCTGTATGGGTAGTCGGCTTAAATGGAATCCGTTTTGTATTAATGCGGGTGACAGGACTTGAACCTGCACACCTCTCGGCACCAGAACCTAAATCTGGCGTGTCTGCCAATTTCACCACACCCGCAGCTTGTATCATGCAAGATACAATAGATATTATACTACTTTTATATTAAAATGTCAAGTCAAAAAATCATGTATTTTCTTTTTCTTTTGCTTCCGAATATCACTACTGTTTCCTGAATTTATATTTCACAAAAGCATATGTTTCGCTCCTATAAAATTACTCTCTAAATTCACCTATAAAAGTTTGTAGGTTATGTAAAAAATATATTAATTTGTCTCAAAATTCTTGACGAATTGATACGTTTCATAATATAATAAAAGGTATAATATACTGGTTATACATCATAATAAAACAGGGGTGAAAAAAAATGTCCGGGAACATTTATGACAATCGGGAATTATCCTGGCTGAAATTTAACCAGCGTGTACTTCAGGAGTCACTTGATTCTTCCGTACCGCTTCTTGAAAGACTAACTTTTACATCAATATTCCAGTCAAATCTCGATGAATTTTTTATGGTAAGGGTCGGGACACTATACGACCAGCTCAGCACAGATCCAAAACTTAAAGAAAACAAAACAGACATGACAAGTCGTGAACAACTCGACGCAATATTTGAACGGGTAAGGAAAACAGAACCGCAAAAGGACAAAGCTTACCGCGATATAATGAAGCTTCTTGAGAAACATGGAATAAAACATCTTTCTATGGATAAGCTTACAGAAGACGAAGAAATATATGTAAGGGAATACTTCAGACAGGAAGTCCTGCCTGTTCTCTCCCCTCTCATAATAGACAAGAGACATCCTCTTCCCTTTATAAAAAACAAGGAACTCTATATCGCCGTACATCTTGAATCAAAATCAGGAATAAAACTTGGACTTCTTCCTGTTAATGATTCGTTCAAACGAATGATACAGCTTTGCAAGACTCCTTACAAGTTTGTCCTCATAGAAGACGTTATCCTGAAATACGCTTCAGAGGTATTCGAAAATTACAAAGTAATCGACAAGGCTATTGTCAGAATAACACGAAATGCCGATATCAGCGAAGATGATGATTCTCTGCTTGACTGTGATTTTGATTTCAGAAATCTCATGGAGCAGCTCATCAAAAAAAGGAAGAAACTTGCACCCGTTCGGATACAGGTGCTTGGCAATCCGGAAAGTACAAGCATAAAGTATCTCTGTAAACGTCTTGAGATATCCGACGATCAGATATTTACCGCAACAGCACCGCTGGATTTATCTTTCACATTTTCTATAAAAAGCATGTTCGAAGGATCTCCTTTGTGCTACACACCTTTTGTACCTCAAAAATCACCTGCCATCGCAGATAATATTCCTATGGCAGAACAGATAAAGAAAAAAGATATACTGCTGCATTATCCATACGAAAGCATAAAACCTTTCATACGTATGCTTAACGAAGCAGCAGCTGATCCTGATGTTGTATCCGTCAAAATTACTCTGTACCGCCTTGCACGAAACAGCAAGATTATTCAGGCACTCGTGGAAATGGCTGAACGCGGTATCGATGTTCTTGTTCTGGTTGAACTAAGAGCCAGATTTGATGAGGAAAATAATATCGGCTGGTCAAAAACACTTCAGGATGCTGGTTGCACCATTATATACGGTCCAAAAGGACTGAAAGTGCACTCGAAACTTCTGCTTATAACAAGAAAAAAAGGTGAAAACCTCGAATATATCACCCAGATTGGCACAGGCAACTATAACGAAAAGACATCAGAACTATATACGGATCTTTCTCTCCTGACTGCCAACAGGGATATAGCAGCAGGCGCACTTGACGTATTCAATGCCCTGTCACTCGGCAATCTGGTTGATCATACAGAGCATCTTCTGGTAGCCCCCCTGTGTCTTCAGTACAACGTAATAAAAATGATAGATGAAGAAATAGCTCAGGCAAGGAAAGGCAATAAGGCATTTATCGGAATAAAAATTAATTCTCTGTCTGACAGGGACATAATAGAAAAACTTGTAGAGGCATCAAAGGCGGGAGTAAAGATTGAACTTATTATCAGAGGACTCTGCTGTCTTATATCCAAAGTCAAAGGCGAAACGGAAAACATACGCGTAACGAGTATTGTCGGCCGTTTTCTCGAGCACAGCCGAATCTATATATTCGGAACAAAATCAAGAAGAAAGATGTATATAAGTTCTGCAGACTTCATGACCAGAAATACTGTAAAACGTGTTGAGGTCGCTGCCCCGGTATATGATCCTGATATTCAGGACAGAATTCTGAATATTTTTGAGACAATGCTTAACGACAATGTAAAAGCAAGAGTTCAGGGTGCCAACGGACTATACAAGAAAAAAAGTTCTCACAATAAAGAATTGAACTCACAGAACGAATTCATGCGTCTCGCTTCCGAGAGTGCTGATAAAAGTTCACCTGACAATACGCCAAAAACTTCTGAATGCAGTTTTGAGCCTTCAGAGTTTTACCGCGAATTCCTCATGCAATAACATTTTAAGTAAAATCAAGACCGCTTTGAAAAACAGGCGGTCTTATATTTTCGACAAAATTTTGCATTAATTTAACGTATCAGCCGGCGCTTTTACTATCAATTTACACAAATTTTTTAAAAGCTATTGACTTTTGCCCTTATTAATGTTAAATTATATTTAGCACTCAAAGAGATTGAGTGCTAACACTTGAGAATTAATATTGCTAATCAGGAGATGAGGCAATGGATGAACGAAAGCTGAAAATACTGGCAGCGGTTGTTGACGAGTATATTTTGACGGGTGAACCGGTTGGTTCAAAGGCTATTTCTCAGGTTCCGGGGATAAACGTTTCAGCAGCTACTATCAGAAATGATATGTCAGTTCTTGAACAGCTTGGCTACCTTGAACAGCCTCATACATCAGCAGGACGTATTCCTACTTTTAACGGATACAGACTTTACATTGACAAGCTGATGACCGTCGAAGAACTCTCCGAAAGTGAACGCCAGAGACTTGATAGTATGCTCGGCGAAGAAGAAAATCTTACCGAAGATTCTATTATACAGAGTGCCGGCAAGGCTCTTGCAGAACTCACCAAGTGTGCGACCGTAGTTGCGAATGTTGCTCCGAAGTTCTCAGTTATTACCAAAGTCGATGTAGTTCCGACCGGAAAGAGACTTTATCTCATTCTTCTTATTACATCCAACGGCAGCATAAAAAACAAAGCCTGCAGACTTGAATTTGACCTTGACGAAGAGCAGCTCTCCTTCTTCTCACACTATATACAGGAAAACCTTCAGGGAGTTTCAATCGAGGAACTTTCCGAGGAACGTATGGAGAAACTGGTTACAGCGCTGGGGGCATATATGATTACACTTGCACCTCTGGTAAAAGGTCTGTGTGAACTTTCCAAAGACCTTATGCACAATGAACTTATGATAAGCGGAGAAAAGAATCTTATCTCCTGCAATGATTTCGATAAAAACGAAGTCGTAAGATTCATTGAGCATAAAAATGAATTTGCTGAACTTCTCAATGACAGTTTCAGCGGGATTCAGGTAGTATTCAGTCAGGAAAAAAATGATTTTATCATTGGAAATTCCAGCATGATTGTATCAAAATACCGCAAAGGCAACAAGGAAGCAGGTTCACTCGGGATAGTCGGACCAATGAGACTGAATTATTCAAAAATTATACCTTATATAGAATATTTTACGCAAAAAATTACCGACGTTCTTACTGATAACGAGGATGACGAATTTGCGGGAAAGGACACAGATATAACATGAGCAAAAAAGATAAGAAGGAAAAGGATATCGAATTAAACGAAAATGCTGAGGATACAGTTGAAGAAACTTCTGAAGAAACAATAGAGGAAACTTCACAGGAACCATCAGCTGAATCAGGTGCAGATGAGAAAATTGCTGCTCTTGAAGAAGAACTCAAAAACGAAAAAGACAAATACATGCGTCTCTTCGCAGAGTTCGATAACTTCCGCAAGAGAACAGCAAAGGAAAAAACAGAAGCATACGGTGATGCTACTGCAAAGACAATTTCCGAACTTTTACCTGCTATTGACAACTTTGACAGAGCTCTCGATACACCTTGTACAGATGAAAACTTCAAGAAAGGTGTAGAGATGATATTCACTCAGATGACAGACATTCTTACGAAGATTGGCGTCAGCGAGATTGAAGCTCTCGGAAAGCCGTTTGATCCTAATCTTCACAATGCTATCAAGCAGGTTGAAAATGAAGATGCAGAATCCGATACAGTATGCGAAGTATTCCAGAAAGGATACAAACTTGGTGACCGCATAATAAGACATTCAATGGTTGCAGTTAATGCATAAAAAGCATATTCAAATATAAACTATAAATAAACATTCAATATTTTGAAAGGATGAATCAACTATGGGAAAGATTATAGGTATTGACTTAGGTACAACAAACTCATGCGTAGCAGTTATGGAAGGCGGTAACGCAGTAGTTATCCCTAACTCAGAGGGTGCAAGAACTACTCCTTCAGTAGTAGCTTTTGCAAAGTCAGGTGAAAGACTTGTTGGTCAGACAGCGAAGCGTCAGGCTATCACAAACCCTGAAAAAACTATCATTTCTATCAAGCGTCACATGGGTTCAGACTACAAGGTAGATATAGACGGAAAGAAATACACACCACAGGAAATCTCAGCTATGATACTTCAGAAACTCAAGGCTGACGCTGAAGCTTACCTTGGCGAAACTGTAACAGAAGCTGTTATCACAGTTCCAGCTTACTTTACAGACTCACAGAGACAGGCTACAAAGGACGCAGGCCAGATTGCAGGTCTTACTGTTAAGAGAATTATTAACGAACCTACAGCTGCTGCTCTTTCATACGGTATTGATAAAGAAGAAGATCAGAAGATTATGGTTTACGACCTCGGTGGTGGTACTTTCGACGTTTCAATCATCGAAATGGGTGACGGTGTAACAGAGGTTCTTGCTACTGCAGGTAACAACCGTCTCGGTGGTGATGACTTTGACCAGAGAATAATTGACTGGATGGTTGCTGAATTCAAACAGGCTGAAGGCATTGATCTCTCAGGTGACAAGCTTGCTATGCAGAGACTTAAGGAAGCTGCTGAAAAGGCTAAAATTGAACTTTCATCAACTCCTACATCAAACATCAACCTCCCATTTATCTCTGCTGATGCTACAGGTCCAAAACACCTTGATCTCACACTTACACAGGCTAAATTCAACGAACTCACTTCAGATCTTGTACAGGCTACAATGGGACCTGTTGACCAGGCTCTCAGAGACAGTGGTCTCTCAGCAAGTGATCTTCACAAGGTTCTCATGGTTGGTGGTTCATCAAGAATCCCTGCTGTTCAGGAAGCTGTTAAGAAGCGCATAGGCAAGGATCCATTTAAGGGTATCAATCCTGATGAATGCGTTGCTCTCGGTGCTGCATACCAGGGCGGTGTACTTGGCGGTGACGTTAAGGAAGGTCTCCTTCTCCTTGATGTAACTCCACTTTCACTTGGTCTTGAAACAATGGGTGGTGTATGCACAAAGATTATCGAAAGAAATACAACTATCCCTACAAAGAAATCACAGATATTCTCAACTGCTGCTGATAACCAGTCTGCTGTTGACATCAACATCCTCCAGGGTGAACGTGAATTTGCAAAGGACAACAAGCAGCTCGGTATGTTCCGTCTGGACGGTATCGCACCAGCTCCAAGAGGAATCCCACAGATCGAAGTAACATTTGATATAGACCAGAACGGTATCGTTCACGTTTCTGCTAAGGATCTCGGTACTGGCAAGGAACAGAACATCTCAATCACAGCTTCAACAAACATGTCAAAGGATGACATCGATAAGGCTGTTAAGGAAGCTGAACAGTTCGCTGAAGAAGACAAGAAGCGTCGTGAAGATGTTGACGCAAAGAACAACGGTGAAAACCTTGTATTCCAGTGCGAAAAGGCTCTGGAAGAGTTCGGCGACAAGGTAAGCGCTGATGACAAGGCTCCTATTCAGAGCAAGTGCGAAGAACTTAAAGCTGCTCTTAAGGCTGATAACATTGATGAAATCAAGGCTAAGACAGAAGAACTTCAGAAGGCATTCTATGACCTTTCATCAAAGGTATATCAGGCTGCCGGTGCTGCTGCGGGTCAGGATCCGAACGCTGCAGGCGGTTTTGACGGAAGTGCTGAAGGTAACAGCAGCAGCAACGATGACAACGTTGTAGATGCTGATTTCACAGAAGCTTAATTATAATCAGTAATTATTATATAGATCTCAGGGCGGGTATTTATTGTCCGCTCTGATTTCCATATTAACATATTTTGTAAAAGCATTCTTAACGGAGGAACATATGGCTGAAAAAAGAGATTACTATGAAGTGCTGGGGGTTCAGAAAAGCGCTTCTGCCGATGAAATAAAAAAAGCATACCGTTCACTTGCCAGAAAATATCACCCTGACCTTCATCCAGATGACAAGAACTGTGCTGAAAAGTTCAAGGAAGTAAACGAAGCATACGAAGTGCTTTCAGATCCTTCCAAAAAAGAACGTTATGATCAGTTTGGTCATGCCGGTGTTGATCCTAACTATGGTGGTGGTGCATACGGCGGTGGCGGCGGATTTAACCCGTTTGGAGACATGGGAGATATTTTTGAAAATCTTTTCGGCGGTGGTTTTGGCGGTTTTGGCGGCAGCAGCAGCTCGAGATCAAGAGCCAATGCTCCAAGAAGAGGATCAGATATTGAAACAACTGTAACTATTGACTTTATGGAAGCGTGCTCAGGTATAAAACGCGAAATAAAAATTAACCGCCAGGAAAAATGTACAGAATGTAACGGTACAGGAGCTGCAGCCGGATCTTCCCCACAGACTTGTCCTGAATGTAACGGTATGGGACAGGTTAAGGTTGGTCAGAGAACTCCATTTGGTGTTATTTCCTCAACCAAACCATGTACCAAGTGCGGCGGTAAAGGTAAGGTTGTTACAAATCCATGTTCTAAGTGTAACGGAAACGGACGTATTCGTACATCAAAATCCATTTCTGTTGATATCCCTGCCGGTATCGATGACGGACAGGTACTCCGCGTAAGCGGTCAGGGTAACTCCGGTGAAAACGGCGGTCCAAACGGTAACCTCAACGTTGCTGTGCGCGTAAAGAGCCACCCTATATTCGAAAGAGATGAATACGACATTCACTGCGAGATACCTATAACATATGCACAGGCTGTTATGGGTGATGAACTTATCGTTCCTACTATTGACGGAAACGTTAAGTACTCTATTAGCGAAGGCACTCAGACAGGTACTGTATTCCGTCTCAAAGGCAAGGGTGTTAAGAAACTTCAGCGTTCTGAAAGAGGCGACCAGTACGTTAAAGTATATGTTGAAGTTCCAAAGAGTCTTGATAAGAAACAGAAGGAACTCCTCAAGGCATTTGAAGATTCACTTGAAGAAAAGAACTATGAAAAGAAGAAGAATTTCTTTGATAAATTAAAAGATCTATTTAAATAAAAAAAATTCTGCAGTTTAAAAACTGCAGAATTTTTTTTATTTTTTAACAAACTGAGCTGTTATTGTCTGGGCTTCTCCAGGTGTAACAGTAATAGTATCACCTTCAGCCTCGGTTCCTGTCCATCCGGCAAATGTATAACCATCTGCTGCTGTTGCAGTAATGGTAACCGGATAGTCAGTAAAGTATGTTCCAGACCACTTGTTATTATCCATATCCAGTGTTATAGTATTTAACGTCAAACTTCCACCCGCAGAGTCATTTACAGCAAGATTAACCTGAGTCGTCTGACCAGTAAGCGAAAGATCTTTCTTAAGGAAGTTATATATGTTCTTTTCCCTGTTCTGAATAAATGTTTTGATATCATTTACATTTGAATTGAAATTATTTGAATTTCCGATTCGTCTCATCTGTTCTTCAATAACAGGCTGATACATATTTGTAAATCTGTCAAGTTCAGAAAGCATATGTTCCTGACTGAGATTTTTATTCATAATATCAGAGAAAGTTGTAACAAATCTCTGCTTGAACTCTTCGTTCTGTAAAAGCTTATAGAACAGAACAGTGTGTTCCTGAGGTTCCCTGTTTTCTTCTGTACCAGGAGTACCCGGTCTGACACCAGGTAAGAAACCTCCTCCCCACCATCCGTTTCCCTGGGATGTATTAGTCTTTCCGTACATGGCAATATCAAGAGTATCTTCACCATATGTACCGCCCATCATACGGTAAAGGCTCATTGAAAACTCAGTATCGTAAAGCATCCATCTCCACTTTCCATCCTCGTAAGGCTGGTCTGTTATATCTCTTGAACGCCATGTTCTGTAGTTGTTATCATTGTTCATCCAGTCCTGATTTGCGATGAATATCTGAGCACAGTTATAATCTATGAAACTCTGTATATCCATCATCTGACCTATCTTATCATAATTTGCCGCCTGTGAAAGATCATTTTCCTTTGCAAATTTTACAAGGTCAGTATAGAGAACAAGATCTTCCTCAATACCTTCATTTACCTCTCTGCCGCATTCTATAATAACAACATTATCCTTGTTTATATTGTAGTTGCTTTCAATGTAGCTGTCGTTATAGTCTTCCTGGAGTGTATAAACGCCAAAAAATTCACCGTTTATAAACATGACTGCCGGACGTGATGACTGCGTTTCAAAAGCTCTGTCTCCGAGCAGACTCTGGATATAGTTATCGCGGAACTGAGCATATCCAAGATCGTTTCCGCCGTTTCTCATTCGGAATTTTTTGTACTTGTCTCTTACTGTTGTATCATCCAGTTCCATCTTTGCGTCAGGAATGAGTTCATATTTTATGTTTTTCTTGCCGTATTCTTCACGGGCATAGAACTTAAGGCTCTTTACAACTGCTGAACGTGTTGCATTTCCTGCTATACGCACACCAAGATTCTGTGAAAGACCAAGTTTTCCGTCCGGTTCAAAAAGTTCAAAATAAACTTTTCTCTCCCATTCCTCACCCTTCTGTGTGTAATTTCCAGGATAGAAATAAGTCTGATTACCAAGCGAAGTGTCTCCTGTTGCTCTCCAGTCATCATATACCTTTCCTCTGACATATATTCCTCTTTCGTAATCAAAAAAGTCATCAGGATCTATTGTAATACTTGCAACTGCAAATCCAGGATACTGCTTTGTATTATCAATACCAGCAAAATACGATCTGCTTACTGTTTCACTTACATTTCCATCTGCATCAACAGCAATTGCTTTAACTATTGTACCCTTTGTAACATTTGAAGGAGTAAAATTGTTATGAGAAACATCTGTTATAGCAGAATATACATTAGGCTGGGATGTTCTGTTAGTAATCTTAATCGGGGCACTGTAAACCTGTGATTCTGTTGACGGAACACTTCCGTCAGTAGTGTAATAAATCGTTGAATCCGTACCTGCAAAAAGTGTAAGCTCAAAGTCCTTTTCATAGAAACCGCTGTCTACTGAAAACTCAGGCACAGCTACTACAGTTGCCGCATTATCCACCAGCATTTCCTTTTCATAAATATAGTCAAGTATATTTACTGTTCCGTTTCCGTCAATATCAGCAGCCTGATATCCTTCTTCGGTTAGTTCCTTATCACCCATAAGGAATTTTCCAAGCCTGTTAAAATCTTTGTCTGTTACAGAACCGTCACAGTTTACATCACCTTTTGTCGCAGCTGAAATCGATAAAGCAAATGATGAAGCCATAATTAGAGCACAGAGCCCTGCTATTTTTCTCTTCATGATTATCACTCCTGAATTTTGTTTAAAATAAATATAAATACAAAACAATCGTCTATAACAATTATAACATGTTTCTGAGTATTAAGTCAATATAATCTCATCTTAGTCAAACTTTTATTAAGAAAAAAGCCGGCACGATAATGCAATGCCGACTTTTAGTTTTTTTAAATATTAGTTATGTGGTGTAAGATCATTAATTTTTTTAGAAACATACTGCTTGATACGTGCTATGTCTCCTACTGTTATATCACCATCTCCGTCAACGTCAGAACATTTGACAGCATGGCTGTCTAACTCTGTTTCTTTGAGGAGATAAAGCGCAAGAACAGACAGATCAGTAAGAGTAACGTCACCGTCACCGTCAACATCACCGTATATAATTTCAGTGATCCCTTCGGAGGGTGTAGTCGTTGCTGAAGTTACTGTTGTTTCCTCAGGTGTTGTCTCTGAAGTAACAGTTGTAACTTCCGGTTTGGTTGTAATCTCAGGTAAATCACCAGGTGTAAGTCCTTCGATAATTGAATAAAATGCCGGCTTTGCCTTGTATTCTGAATCGAAGATAAGCGGCTGCTGTGAAGCTCTCCAGCTCATATCATCTGTTACACCCCAGAATACTACTGCAGAAATATTGTCCTTATACTTTTCAATAGCATCCATAATGCCATTGTAATAAACAGCCTGATGTTCAAAATACTGATCACCTGAATTTTCCGGAACTGTAACATCAAGTTCTGTAATCTGTACATCAAGACCTGTCTCTACATATGCCTTGATTGCAGCTTCGTACATACTAACTGAAGGGAATGCCGCACCCATGCTCTGTCTCGCATCAAGGTGGGACTGCATTCCGATACCGTCAATTACACCCTTTTCCTTGAGCTCAAGTGCCATCTCTACAATTTTGTTTTTCTTATCCATGTACTCGTTGTAGTCATTATAGTAGAGTTTGCAGCCTTCCGGAGCATATTTTCTTGCATATGTAAATGCGTATTCGATAAATGAATTGTCACCGAATACTGCAACCCAATCAGACGCACCATATCCGTTGCTCTGATCAGGATGACCCGGCTTACGAGGTGTGCCGTCTTCAAGCCATGCTTCATTTACAACGTCACACGCATAGAAGTCGAGTGTAGGATAAAGATCAGTAAGTGTTTCAAAGAAGTTTTTAATGTAGTTTTCCATACGCTTAAGCATTTTTTCTTCTGAAACATATTCACCGCTGGCATCATAATTCTCCTTAAAGAACCACTCAGGAGTCTGGCTGTGCCATACAAGTGTATGAATTCTTACTGGAATGTTATTCTTGAGAGCATACTCAAGAACCGGTTTTGCCTGTGCAAACGAAACCTGCGGATTTTCATCATCGCCTGTTTCTTCGAAGTATTTCATAGTTGCTGCCTGATTAAGTACATAGTCAGGCTTCATTTCGTTACCAACTGTAACACTTCCGCTAAAATGCTTGTCCACAAGCTTCATAAACGGCTTGGATGCAAGGTCACTAGGTGTAAGTGCTGTACCGATCTTAAATGAGTCTGCATAATATGCTCTTAGTGATGTAAGATCTTCGATAGCAACATCAGGTGTTGTTGTAATCTTAAAGTCATCAACATAGATCTTTACGCTTGCATCACTTGATTCAAAGTACAGATGTTTGTTTGTTGAACCGGCAGGGAAACTGAATTTTGTATTGTATTCAAGCCAGCTTCCGTCCTTGCTGTCCTGTTTTAACACATTGTCATAATGTGTTGAACCCTCCTCATCATCATACTGCATGCTGAGAGTAAGCTGGCTGTAGTACTCTGACTTTGCATATGCGTTTACTATGTACTGTTCACCAGCCTCGATTACATCATCAAGGGCAACCTGAGGGCCGTTCCAGCCCTGAGCTCTTGTGCTGACACAAAGAGACTTTTCTCCGCCATGTGCATCAGTATCAACAACTTCAAGAGTTTCATCCTCACCTCTTCTTGAAAAACCATTAAGTTCACCGTCTTCAAAATCAGCTGAGAAAAGAACTTCTTCTTCAGCATTTACCTTTTCTCCGGAAAAAGAATATGCTGAGAAAACACTGGCAAGCATCGTAATGCTTACTAAACCTGCAATAATTTTTTTCGAATTTTTCATATAAGCCTCCTGATATATTTAAAAAATATATACTGAATTTCTATAAAAATATTATACCAAATTGCCATAAATCTTTCAATGGAATTCCGGTTTTTCTACAAAAATTCTAACAATCCATGCACTCCGACCAAGTGTGATTCGTTATATGTAACAATTATTATTGCTATTTAAATATACATACTATTCCCGAATGTTTATAAGTGTGTTTTTTTATAATTACAGCTGAAAATGAAGCATCCGGCAAATACGGGATTTTATATATTATTTTATTTCACTATAGCATTTTAAAATAATTAAGGTAATTTTCTGCAAATATATTGACAATATCCTTACACCATGCTATACTAAGTGTACCACGCACCGTAGTACAGTTAGTACAGAACAAAACGAGATGATAAAAAGAAATTAAAAAAACTCAAGCAATCAAAAGAAACGGAGGCCGTATATTTATGAATTATTTGAAGGCAGGAACATCTCCTTTTAAAATCAGATTTCTTTCTAATCTGAAAAGCTCAAAAATGTATCTCATATTGAATTTTTTTCTTCAAATTTCTGCTATGCCACTATTTGCTGCAGTTTCCATTCTCCCTAAAGGCAATGAATATATTGGAAGTATTTTGTCATCTGTCGCAGGAATATCATTTACCTCATCAATGATTATTACAGTACTGACTGTATTCAGCATTTTCAGCTATCTGCATAATAAAACAGACACCGACATGATCATGGCGCTCCCTGTATCAAAAGCACAGCTTTTTATGGCTGACTTCCTGTGCGGACTTACTGTCAGTCTGACTCCTGTCATTATCGCTTCAGTTATATCTGCTGTAATAATTTCCGTTTCTCCAGACGGTTCACTTAACACACAGTTTGTTCCGTTTATCGATGACATTCTGTACTTTACCGGCATTTATCGGCCGGCCGATATTGATCCGGTCACGACAATACCGCTTACAGTTATGTTTAATATTTTTTTACAGATTATTTTATCAGTAATAATGCTTTATGTATTTACAGTCCTTGTTACTGTATGCTGCGGCAATAAATTAGAAGTCTTTATGTACAATGCAATATCAAATGCTGTCGTTTTATTTTTCTGTATATGCATTAACAGTATGCCAGGGCTTTCACTCAATGAATCATACTCAGGAGATTTTACTTATGAGGCCCAGCGCTTATGTCCTGCAGGCGGATTTTTACATACTGCCGTTTATATAAATCATTACATAAGCACCGGAACATTGAAAACCGGCTTAGCGAACTGGTGTATATGGACTGCAGTTTTTATATTAATCTATTTTTCATCTGCATTTTTCCTGTTTATAAAACGCAAATCAGAAGATGCATCAAAACCATTTGTATATCCCGGATTTTTCTATATTATTTCTGCTGTTATTACCGTAACTGTTTCCATTACAGTTTACTGTACAGGAGCCCGTATGTTTACAGCTTTACTGTTGAGTTTGGTGATTTTTGCTGTGTTGGTTTTTATAAGAAACAGAGAAAACCGCAATCCTAAGAATTTTTTAAAGCCAGCCATTCTCTATATCTGTTCTTTTGCAATATCTGTTGCCATATGTACAGCAAGCGAAAAAACCAATGGATTCGGAATAACATACAAGGTACCCAGAGCATCTCAGATTGCCGCTGCTTCAGTATATTTTGAAAATCCTTATCATTTTTTCACAGATCCAAACTGTATGAAAACATTTACTGATACTGAATCAATAAAAAATATAACGGAACTTAATGAGGATTTGACGGAAGAGTTAAAATTTTTATGGAATCAGGACAAAAAATGCGATATACTTTCACACGAATATATTGATAAAAAATACGGCATTTCGGCATGGCGCAGCGGAAACACAGTAAGAATAAGATACAGTCTAAAAAACGGAAAAATTTCAGACAGAGTTTTTATCACCGGAATCAATTACACCAAATATCCGGCCTACTATACCCCTGAAGCTGGTTCTGACTTTTCATATAAGTCTGCGAATATAGAAAAACCGGCGGATTGTGATTTGGAAATGCTGTTTATAGGTCACACCAGTTTTGCGGATGAAGTAGCAGAAGAAGACTATTCTGTTTACACCGGTTCCGGCGTAACTTATCCTTTACAGTACAGAATCACAGATTTTGACGAGGAACTTTTCAGAGAATTATCTTACATATCCGAAAGAATTTTTTATTCGGATGAAGATTGCTATACATTAAGCTGTATTTATCCTTCGGAAAATTCCTCTGGTTTATATGTTCAGTTTTTCATTCCGCCTGAATACTCCGAACTCTGTGAAAAATTCATGAAAAGCGGAAAACTTGAAGAACTTGAATGGGAAGAAGTAAGGAGCGATGACTTATCATAAATATTGATTTACAAAGTGGGATACCAATATATGAACAGCTTTGCAAAAAAATATCTGAACTCATAATCAAGGGAGTACTGTCAGAAAATGATCAGCTTCCAAGTGTCAGAGCACTCGCCAGGGATCTCGGAGTAAACCCCAATACAGTTGCAAAGGCATATCAGGAACTTGAACGAAACAAAATAATCTATTCTGTCTCCGGAAGGGGCAGTTTCGTGGGACCTGTAAGCAAGTCCGGGTTGAGAGAAGGCATCCTCGAAAAATTTGACAAGGCCGCTGATGAAGCAATAAAAGCCGGAATAACCGCTGACGAACTGAAAAAAAGACTAGACGAGGTAATTTCAGATGATAAATATAAATAATATCTCAAAATCCATCGACAACATCAGGATTCTTAAAAACATAAATCTTAAAATAAACACAGGCTCTGTATTCGGTCTTACAGGTGCAAACGGTGCAGGAAAATCAACACTTCTTCGTATGATGTGTGGAATATATGCACCCGAATCCGGAGAAATATTATTTGACGGGGAACCTGTGTACGATTCGCCGAAGGTAAAGAACAAAATATTATTCGTTAATGATGAAACCGTACAGTACACAAAATATACGCTTACAGAATTAAAAAACTTCTACAAAATCTACTATCCGAATTTTTCCGAAGAGCTTTTTGATTCACTCACAGAAAAAGCAAAACTCCCCAGAGATAAAAAACTTTCATCATTTTCCAAAGGAATGAAACGTCAGGCTATTGTAATAACCGGAATATCATGTCAGACAGAATATCTTATCCTTGACGAAGCCTTTGACGGACTTGATCCGGCAATGAGGACAACTGTTAAAAACATCATTTTTGACGCCGTTATAGATCGTAGTCTTACAGTAGTCCTGTCATCCCACAATATAAGAGAACTAAACGAGATATGCGACAGTGCAGCAATGATAAAAGAAGGAACGGTAACATTCGTCAAAGATATCAATTCCGAATGCGATATCTTCAAAATTACTACAGCTTTCAGAAATGATTGCCTGAAAGAAGATTTCCCTGAACTTGATATAGTAAAGTTTGAGAAAAATCAAAACATCTGCACTATGATTATCCGAAATGAAAAAAATACAATCGAAACCATTATAAATAAAAAAAATCCCGCCTTTTTGAATATCAATCCACTGACACTTGAGGAAATCTTCATTGTTGAAACTGAAAGCCTGTCAGGTTATGAAAATCATTAAAATAATTAAATATTAGAATATATGCTGAATTACAGGCTAATGACATATCCCAGTACCAGCCTATATTTTTTAGTGAACTCTGCGGATTCAGTAACACACAAAAAACCTCTCAGAAAAATTCCTGAGAGGTTTTAATATTAGTATAAATTACTGACCTTCGTGGAAGAAATATGGAAGAGCCGGATCATAGTTAAATGCCGGTTTTTTCCGGTTCTATAGGAACAGGCTTTTAACCAATCGGGAATTCTGTGATAGTACCAAGCAAATATTTCTGAAGTACAACAGCATCAAGAGCTTCGTTTAATGTGTTGCTGTCGATATCGCCTGTGTACTTGGTCTGATCGCTCTTGAATCCTTCAACAAGACTGCTCTTGAGAATAACCAGGTCAGCTATAGTAATTCTTTCATCTCCGTCAAGATCGCCTCTTATAAGCTTAACTGCTGCAGGACCGTCAATCTTCGTACCTGCAACTGCACCGATAACTTCATCAATATAGAAATTACATGTTTCTTCAGTTGTTTCAGCTATAAGATACATATTAGAAGCACCTTCAGGAATCTTGTAGTTTGGATTGTAGAGCTGTACATATCCGCCCTTTGCTGTAGATGTCTGTGCAATCTTGTCATAATGTGTTTCGCCGCCTGCATCATACTGGAGGGTAAGTTTGAATTCTACATTATCAGGACCATCAAGGTTCTGGAAACAGCAGCTGAATGCATATTCTTCACCTGGCTTGAATATTGCAGTACTAAGCGACTTCTGTGCACCATTCCATGCAGCTGTACGTTCTGAAATAACAAGAGCCTCTGTGCCTTCATAAGGAGCTCTGCCGCTTGTTCCCACAGCTGCACCGCCGCGTCCGGTCCAGCTGCCTTTACTGCCTTCAAACGTATCATGGAACCAGTAGCCGTTTGCATCAGCTTCCACAATAGTAGGCGCATTCCATTCAGCACGTTCATAATCAAAGTAATCCACATCTACATAACCGCCTGTGCTCTTTGTACCGTAGCTGTAGATCGCATTTCTGTAACCTGTAAAGAGCTTAAGGTCATATGTCATACTTAATTCTGTACCAAGTTTCTTCCATGAAGAACCATCTGTCGAATAGTAGAAATTAACCTTGTCTATATTGTTGGATATATTATAGTTTCCGTCAACTGTATTGAATTTGAAGTCAGTCTTAAGGTAAACTGTATCACCGTAAAGTGTATCTTCTGCCTCTATCTTGTCATAGCTGCCCATTACACCGCTTGCTCCACCGTAACCAGCGTTTGTAGCCATATACACTTTCTTTTCACCGCTGTCTGTAACTCTTACACCGATGTTTCCGTATTTGTACTGGAAAGCAGAAAGACCTGCACAGTCACCCGGCTTCATGTGTGAAACGTCCATCTTGATTATACCTGAACATGAAGGACCCTCGGTTCTCATTGTAAGTGTGTTACGAGCGTGAAGAATACTTTTTGCAGTATATCCGTTTGTAAGCCTGAGCCATCCCGGTCTGTCTGTAACTGACCAGTACTTGTTGTCAGGATTATGATTCCACTGCCATTCGAGTGCAAGCTTGTTTGAACTGTAAGAAAATTCATCATCCTTTGCAAGCTGTGTCCCTGTATGCCCCCCCGGTATATCAAGAACAACCGGTGCCTTTCCGTTTACTCCCATCATTGGCCAGTCGTTCTGCCATGTAACAGGAACAAGTACCGGGATACGACCTACTGAACCGTGATCCTGGAAAAGTAATCCGTACCAGTTACCATCCGGAGTATCAACTATTCCGCCCTGAGCAACACCGGCGCCATAAGTACCAAGACCTGAGTTAAGTACGGTCTTTCCTTCGAACTGTCCTGTGAGACTCTTGCTTCTGTAACAAAGCTCAATACGTCCGCTTCTACTTGGCCATGCAATAATGAAGACATAGTACCAGCCGTTTATCTTCTGGATATGAGCACCTTCACCGGCAAGGTTATCAAGTCCTGTCTTCAAAAGTGTTCTTTCCTGAGCGCCGTTTGCAAAACCTGTCATCTCAGAGTTGAGTTCCTTAATCTTGATTTCGCCGCCGCCACCGAAAACAAGGTAATTTCTTCCGTCGTCATCAAAAAGAATTGAGGCATCGTGGTACATTCCGTTTATTTCGCTCTTTGTCCAGTTACCACTCTCAATATCAGTTGTCTTGTAGATGTAAGACTTTCCTGTTCCGTAACTTCCGAAGAATACATAAAATGTTCCTTTGTGATACCTTAGGCTGGCAGCCCATGAACCATGACCATAGTCATGTTGACCGTTTGAGAGTGTCTGTTTTGGTCCGTCAGCCATAGTATCATATACATATGAACATATCTCCCACGAAACAAGATCCTTTGACTTCATAATCGGTGCACCCGGATTAAAGAACATTGTAGTGCTCACCATATAGTAAGTATCACCTACTCTGATAATATCCGGATCCGGAACATCAGCCCAGATAATCGGATTGGCCACCTGTCCCGCTTCAAGTGCCGATGCAGTCATCTCCGGTACGTCTTTGTACATAACAGCAAGCGATGAAGTCATAAGCGCTGCTGCCGAAAGCATCGAAACTGTTTGTTTAATTGTTTTTTTAACTTTACACATCAAAAAATTCCTCCCGTTCAGAATAAAAAAGAATCACGCAAAGAATCGCACTTTGCACAATTTAATTACACATAAGCCCTGATATAGTATCATAATTATAACATTACTGTATTATTTTTCTCAACCCACAAAACGAATATAAAGTGGATAATACACACATTGTATCGCAATTTGTATTCATAAAATATAATACAAATTTTCTTGTATACCACATTTACTCAAAACAAACGACCCCAGAAGAATCTTCTGAGGTCGTTTGTCGGTTCTTATATAAAAATTTAAGAGGCTTAAAGAAAAAATCCGATTAAAATTTGTAAAGTACATTTTGTAACAAAACACACAAATCAGGTTAGATGTCATTGTTCAGTCTTACCTTTTATGTATTTATAATATCATACATTTAAGGCCCTTGCAACCCACATTCCACATATTTAGGTAGAGAAAATGCACATTATTTTTCAAACAAAAAACTTCCGGTTTGTATTTGCAAACCGGAAGTTTAATATTTGTATTTTATTTATTCTTTTAAAACATACAAATTATGCAACAAGAAGGTTTTTGAGTTTAATCACATCAATTACTGTTATCTGTCCATCGCCGTCCATGTCTGCACTTAAAAGATCATTGCCTGAAAGTTCGAGCTTATTTACAATATGCTGCATAAGACGAATGAGATCAACTGAAGTAATTGAACCGTTACTGTCTGTATCACCCTTTATTGGCTGATTAGCCGGCTTTGTAGTAGTAGTTGTTACTGTTGTTACAGGAGCCGGGGTTGTTGTTGTAGTTACTGTTGTGGTAGTAGTTGTTACTGTTGTAGTTGTAGTTGTTGTTGTAACTTCTGCAGGACCATCAATTTTCTTATTTGGCTCTGCAACAATTACTTCATCAACATAGAAGTTCATTGTTCCTTCCACAGATTCAATTACAAGCTGCATAGCCGTTGCACCTGCAGGAATCTGATATTCAGGATTATAAAGCTGTACATAGTTTTCCTTTGTACATGTCTTCGTATCGATATTAGCATACTTTGTTTCGCCTGAACTATCTTTGTACTGAAGTGTAAGGCTAAACTTTTCTGTACTTACATCTGCATCAAGGAAGTTTACACATGCACTAAAAGTAAACTTTGAACCTGGCTTGAAAGTGTCTACAGGAAGATCCTTCTGAATACCGTTCCATGCTGATGTTCTTTCTGAAATTACAAGAGCTTCTGTTCCTGCATATGGCATTCTGCCACTCTGCTGAATCTTAACTGAACCTCTCTCTGTCCAGCTGTCAGTACCGTTTTCAAATGTATCGTGATAGTAATAACCGTTTGCATCCGGCTTAAGTGGTTCACTTACTACAGGACCGTCTGAACCTGTGCCTGTTGTACCGTGACTTCCGCTGATTGTACAAACATATGTTGATACACTGTTTGCAGGGAGCTGTGAGTTAAAGCCGCTGCCTGAAGGCGACATCTTTGACTCTGCAAGATTTTCATTGCCTGAAGATCTGTATCTGATTGCCTCCGTAATTGTCTGTCCGCTTATTTCAAACTGCTGATTTACTTCAGTTGTCCCCTTATTGATAGCTACGATAACAACCTTGTTGCTGTCACCCTTGTACGCTGAAACGAGGACGTTGCTCTGAGGCTCTTCTGTAACCTCTGTTCTTCTGTATCCAGGTCTTACATACTTTGAGTACTGTGCCATCATGTAGCCACGCTTTGTAATAGCACCTGTAGTCTGATCCAGAAGACTGTAATGTCTCTTGATATACCACCATGTGTATGCACTCATATTGCCGACAACAAGACCGTTATGAATGTTTTCTGCAACCTGAATTGCTTCCGGCCATCTGTTTGCGGAGTTCTGCTCTGAATTCGGAACATAAACTTCTGTCATCCAGATTTCCTTGCCGCAGCTTTCAAGAGCCGGGAAATCCATCTTTGATCTTGGAGTACCGTAAAAATGTGTACCGAAAAGGTCACAGTTTGCCATTGCCTTCTGGTTCTGAAGAACTTTGTTGTAGTAATCTCTGCCGTTACCCCATGCACCATACTGGAATGTTTCAGGGGACATTAATCTTGTACTTGTAATCTTGTCGCCGTAATTTGCGAGAAAATCTGTTGTTTCATCAGGTGACCAGTATGTCCACTCTTTCGCAAAGTCCGGTTCGTTCTGAACTGAAATTGAGTAAATAGGAGCACCGTTCTGTTTCATATAGTTACCAAAATCATTAAGATGCTGTGCATACGCACCGTAATTCTGTTTTGGGAGATGAAGCTTTCCTACGTTGCTGTTTGAATACTTTTCAGCAAGATTTGACGGTGGTTCCCATGGTGTAGCAAATAACGTTGCACCAGCCTTTGAAGCGTACTGTGCGGTTTTAAGACCTTTGCTCCACTGGTTTTTATCAGGGTTTACAAATACTCGGAGAACAGTAAGTCCAAGCTGGTCTTTGCCGTTTCCGAACGCTTTGGCAAGATCCGCATCGGATAAAGAATATCCCTGCCATTCCGGAAGGTCAATACCACCAAATCCTCTGATATACTGATAAGTCTTTGAAAGATTAACAGTAGCTGTAGATGCTGCACTTACTGTTTCTGGTTTATCGCCCGGAACAACAGCACCAGCCATGGTAACTGTAAGAGCCGTCGCTGTTACCAGTGACAGACATGATTTGAATATTTTTTTCAGGTTCATTTTACACATCAATCCTTTCAATAATTCAAAGCTTTTCCATAATAAGTTTACACATTTGGTCCCGATGTACAAATCAAGCATAAATAAGCTCCACTTACTTATATATTTTATCACTAATTTGTATTTTATACAACCCATATTTCACACATGTTGGTAGATAAAATTCACATTTTAGTATTGACCTTAAATATCCGGCATGGTATAATTTATAATGAAAAGTGTATCTTCAGTAACTGAAACGGATCGTTATTATAAAAAATCGAGGTGATATTCATGCAGAAAAAACGTCTCGCCTTCGGTGTTGTTGCAGCACAGGCCTCCGATATAGAACAGCGCCGGATCATGCAGGGAATTATTGAGCAGTCAAGACTTCAGAACATTGATACTGTTGTCATTTCAAACATATATAACCCTGACACGAACTTTTTCACAGTTGACCGTAAAATAGAAAACAGCATATATGATCTTTTAAGTTCACATGGACTTGATGGTATCATAATAATTTCCGAAGCAATTCAGAACCCTGAACTTCAGAATCATATAAAAGAAAAACTGGCAGAACGCCCTGACCTACCTGTAATAGTCATAGGCGCTCCTGATGCCGACTTCCTGCTTCCGCAGTTTGAAGTAATTAATACCGATGATATCAGCGACATAGAAGAGATTACTGATCATCTCATAGAAAAACACGGATTTACTGATATAGAAATAATAAACGGACCTTCCGGTGCTGAAGCCTCATCTATGCGTACTGAGGGTTACAGGCGTTCACTCGAAAAGCATGGAATAGCATTTGACAGCGGCAAAGTAATTGAAGGAAACTTCTGGATGAACTCCGGACAGGAACTTGCAAAACAGTATGCTGACGGAATTCGCCCTATGCCACAGGCTCTTATATGTGCCAATGACTATATGGCATACGGACTTCTTGACGAATTTTCCGAAAAAAATATAAAAGTCCCGGATGATATAACCGTAATTGGTTATGAACATATCCTCCAGCGTATGTACCACTATCCTGTACTCACAACTTATCAGCGAAACAGAAACGAACTCGGAGCCGAAGCGGTAAAAATACTGTATTCTAAAATACAACACAGAAAATATACGGTTTCTTCATCACTCAGGGGCAGATTTATATTCGGAGACACTTGCGGATGCGGTCTGTGCAGCAGTGAGTACAATCAGGAACTTAAGGCAGAGAAAACTGAACAGCAGTATCGTTTTTTCAATCTTTTCAGTGATTTTGCAGAACGACTTACAGCATGCAAGTCCATGAGTGACTATGTTACTGCTCTTTCCAACTTCACATATATGGTAAGAGAAATAGACGCTATGTATCTGTGTCTCTTTGAAGACTGGTACAATACCTCCCCTGACGGAAATGTCACAACAGTTATGAACTGCTATACCATAAAAAATGATTTTACAAATGAGTATAAAACATCATTTGTAATTAAAAATGATGTTTCATCGATATTATCATATTGTTCGGAACCTTGTGCCTATTATTTTAATCCGCTGTTCTTTGACGACAGATATTTCGGATACATTGTTACGGTTTATCAGAATCCGGATACATATGATTCCATATTCAGAAACTGGCTCAAAACTGTTTCAAACACTCTCGAAATGCTCAGAATGAAAAATGATATCAGTTATCTTACACAATGTCAGGGACTTTCACGCCTGCATGATTCATTAACCGGAATGTACAACCGTACAGGTTTTGAAAGTGCAGTACGACGTGCTATTTCCTCATCATCAAAGGACACCAGACTTCTCCTTCTGATACTCAAAACCGAACTGTTTTCTGAAAACATCCACTTTGACAATCAGGAAACAAAACATAAAACGGTAAAAGAAATAACAGACATAATCAAATCTTTATCAGTAAACAAAAACGAACTGTGCGGCCGCATTTCCGAAAACACATATATTTTTGCATTACTCGGAAATTATTCAGATGATTTCTGCAGTCTTTTGAAGGACAAGCTCATCTGTTTGCTCCTGCATGCGACTTCATACATAAATGAATACGGAACAGACTCATTTGTATGTATAACAGAAACTTTTCCCGTTAAGGATTTTGACTATGAAAAGGTCACAAACGGACTTCTGGACAAAATTAATTCTGACATAGCACTAAAAACATCACGTCAGAGTTCTCCTCACTATTCGGAATTCCAGAAACTCCGGAACAAGATCTATCTTAATCCGTCAGAATCATATCTTTCGGACGAAATATGTCAGAAACTATGCCTGAGTACCGGATATTTCCGAAACATATATAAAAAATATTTTGATATAAGCTATCATCAGGATTGTATCCGCAGCAAGATTTCCATGGCAAAATTTCTTCTCTGCACAACTTCGATGAGTATAACAGCCATAGCCTCAAAATGCGGTTACGAAGATGAAAAATACTTCATGAGGCTTTTTCAGCAGAACACCTCATATACACCAAACAGATACCGAATGCTTTTCCAGTAAAATATACAGAGTCTATTTGTAACCTTTGTAATAAATAATTAATTGACATTCTTTTCTTACTATGATATTATCATGGTGTAGAGCTGTATTTTTTGTACTTATGAAAGGAAAGATGCACAATGAAAGAAAAATTCAGAGAATTATCTGAAAAGCTGGACTCGTATATAAAGACAAAGAGGTTCAGATGGTACAGGGGACTTATCCTGACACTTGGTTTTGCTGTTACCGGATGCGTCTGTTTTCTGGCAGGATTCTTCCTGAACAGAAGTGACAACATGATTTACAAGAGCAACATCAGTGCAACAGCTGAAAATCAGACCGGGATCGTTACTTCCGCAGCAGAAACATCCGGGCCGGAAACAACTGAAACAATAAAAGAAACAGAACCGGTAACATCTACAGAAGCACCTAAGATCACAATTGACGAAGACATGCTCCACTCCTATATCTATGATGATATAACACTTTCAGATGCTGTTTACGATTATACGGATACCACAAAATTCGAAAACAGAAACTCTTTAAAAGATGTACCGCTTCCGCTGACAAAAAAGTCCTTTACTATCCAGTATAACGGCACAGTCACAGCGGGAATAGACAGTTCCCTTATAGAAGTTGTGACAGACAATGATAATTATGTCATCACAGTCATACTGCCTGAGGCTTCCATAACATCTCATGATATCCATGCCGACTCTTTTAGTATAACAAACATAAAGGATAATCTGATTAATCCGATTACCGATGATGATTATATGAATGCGTGTCTGTCAAGGCAGGATATAATGGAACAAAACGCCATCAAAAGCGGTCTTATTGATGATACCTATAAAAGTGCGAAGGAAACTATTTTCGAATATCTTAATCTCGACGGAATTATTTCCTCACTCTATACCATCGAATTTGTAACACCGGATTCACAGTCAGAAATATAATTTATTTTTAAGCATATGCCATAAAATGCATATGCTTTTTATTTTTCAATAAAAATTATTACTGCGTTTAGTTTAATTTACGCTTACAACTGAAATAAAAAATAACGACAGACAATGTAGAAATACTACAAAGTCTGCCGTTTATCATAGTAAGTTTATCCCGTGTCCCCTATATAGATGAATATGTGCACCTGTTGTAGCCGATCCAAAATGATTCGGTTGCCATTTTTTAGGGCGATATTTTATTAAGCTTTTACGTTCTAAATACAAAAATGGGGCATCAGTACTATTTTGGTCACTAATGCCTCATTAAGAAAAAATATGTAATTAATTAGCAAATATTAGATACAATATATTTAACAGTTTCTAATGATGTTTAAAAACCAAAAATAAAAATATAGCTTTACTTACATGGAAATATTCCATAAACCTACATTTTTTATTGACATTGTCATGATGCATTTGAAATTATTTAGGTAAACCTAGCCAAACTGCAAAAAGAACAAGACAAATCCCAACTATAATAGAAAATCTGTTTAATATTTTACGGTTTTGACTTTTTCTATCGTAAAAACCAAAAACAATTAATAAAAGACCGGCAAAAAAAGATAGAATCATCGCAAAAAAGCCCATTTTTTTACTCCTCCCGTTCAAGTTGAATTATTCTTTGGTGTCTATTAGCAACCTCTATATCATGTGTAACAGTAATAATGGTTGCATTATACTCCTTATTCATTTTGGATAATAAAAATAAAATATTTTCTTTATTATCATTATCTAATGAAGCCGTAGGTTCATCACATAAGATAAGTGAAGGTCTCATTATAACAGCACGTGCAAAAACAGCTCGTGATTTCTCACCTCCGGAGCACTCAAGAGGCTTCTTCTTTAAAATAGATTTAATGTCAATTTTTGTGATAATATCCTCAAAATTTGTTGATATTCCATCACTTTTTGATTTTGCATAAAGCAAAGGCAACTTAATATTTTCTTCTATTGTTAAAGAATCAATCAAAGCTGACTCTTGAAGAACAAAACCAATTTTTTCATTTCTCCACTCAGCTAAATGATTTAAATTCAAATCATTTGTTTTTTCTCCAAATAAACAATAAGTACCATTATACTGTCTATCCAATAAGCCAAGAATATTGAGCAAAGAACTTTTACCTACACCAGACTTACCCACAATTGCAATCGTTTCTCCGCTTTCTACATCTAATTTGAAGTCACTAAGTATGGATGTGGATGTCTTTTTGGTTTTATACACTTTTTCCTTTACACATAATTCAATAATTTTTGTCATTGCATTACCCCCAATGAAATCGGAACTTTTTTTATTTTCCACATGATAATTTCTACAAGAACTACCCCCAAAAAAATATCAATAAGCATTACTGTTAATAAGGAAATCCAATCCATTTCAATTAAACTCAAAATACCAAAAGTACAGAAAGAAGCATCTTTTCTAAGCCAACTGGAGTTTCTTGAATAAACTGTAATAGCTAAAAGAACTACCAAATCCATTAAAAAAAATATACCATAACAACCATAAATAATCTTCCTAAGTTTTGAATAACGTAATCCGACAAAAATATTAATCGTAAAATCTTTAATCATCAAACGAACGCTTGATAACGAACTCCAAACTGAAATACAAAATAATATAAATAATAAAATTATTGTTATTACCAGCATTGTTTTTATTGAACTAAAAAAAATGTCATTAAAATATTTAAAATTCTCTTCTTGTGTATAAAAGTTAAATTTTGCTCCCAGATTATTATATAAAAGTTCACCAAAATCATTTACTTTGGATCTTGATGTCTGAATAAGTATAATATCCAGCAGGCCTTGAAGTTGAAATCCTATATCGGATTTATCAATGAAATCTTTATTAACAGGTACAAGCACAGTAAAATTGTAGTACTGTTTAGAACTAAGCGAATATAGATTTGAGTGTGATATATTTGGTTCCAAAACACCTTGTACCTTTAGAGTAACTGATTCATTAATAACGGGATCCACAATTTCAATTGTAGATCCTAATGGATATGTTTCACTTAAACCATTCCCAACCCAAACAGGAATTTCAGAATTCTCATTAAAAGAATAATCAAAATACAACTCTTTTCCATCAGAGATCCTAAAATTTTTATTTAACTCATAATATTCCTTATTTAAATATGAAAATGAAACTTCCATATCATATGTATTTGGCAGGGATACCATAAATCCTTCTGTAAATAAAGCATATTTTAAATTTGCATTTAAATAATTATATATCTCTGACGTATCATTTATATCAATTATATCCCAATTAAAATCGCTGCTAGGATCAATATTAGCAATATAACTATTTTCCTGATTAAGATCTTTTATTTCATCATACCCCTGCAACGTTGAAACTGTTGAGCGAGTAGTAATAAAAACCAGATAATTAATTATAAAGATCAGACAAAGTATACTTAATGCAATTATAGATCTTCTCAAAAAAATCTTCTTGAGAAAAAAATTAAATATTTTCAAATTTTCTCACCACTAAAGAACTG
>JAEDJV010000124.1 GCA_016296165.1 Oscillospiraceae bacterium
AGCGTTGCTGAACATGAAGAAGCTGTGACCGAGAAGATTCATCTGAAGGATTGCTTCTTCTACATCCATAGGACGCATTGTGAACTTTTTGTGTTTGATAACTTCAAAATCATACTGTTCTTCAATCTCGTCAGCGTATGCATCAGCAAATGCGTTTTCCTTAAGTTTCTTTTCAACTCTTGTTTTGTTCTTGCGGATTTGTCTGATGATTTTATCAATTGCTGCGTCGAGTGCGTCGTTTTTATCTATAGCGCTTTTTTCAGATCTGTAGATTATATTGTTATATCTGACAGTAAGTTCAACTACTATCTGATTCTTAATTTCTGAGATAACGATCTTTGCGTCAGCCTCGTCACCAAAAAACTTGGATAATCTTGAGTCTATTCTCTGTGTTGCGTACTCATTAAAAGCCTGTGGGATGTTCATTTTTTTAGCTGAAATAATTGTTTTCATACAAATTCCTCCTTCTTAACATAGCATACATAAATTTTAGATATACTATGTTGATATTTGTATTATATCACAGATTTCGAAAAAATGCAACCCTTTTTTTATATTTTTTTAGATTTAATTCACAAAAAAATGATGAACAATTGCTTGATATATAAGGAAGTGACTATTTTATGAATGAAGAAACATATCTGAAAAACTATGATATTTCTAAATATGAGAGACCGTCTGTTGCGGCTGATATGGTAGTATTTACTGTCAGGGACAATAAGCCGGATAACCCAAAGAAAAGCCCTGTAAAGAAACTTTCCATGATGCTGATAAAAAGAGGCGAGCATCCGTTTAAAGAAATGTGGGCACTTCCAGGCGGATTTCTGAAAATGGATGAAACTATAGAACAGTGTGCTTTCAGAGAACTTTCAGAGGAAACAGGACTGAAAGAACTGTACCTCAGACAGTTCAGAACATACAGTGATGTCAAAAGAGACCCCAGAGGTCGCATTATTTCCTGTGCGTACTTTTCTCTGATTAATAACAGTGATGAACTGGTCAGAGCCTCCAGTGACGCTGTGGATGCTGCATGGTTTGATGTTACTGTTACAGAAAGTGATGCAGGTTTTTTGTATTCACTTTCCAATAATGAGGATGTTCTGCTTGAAGTTAAAGTTTCTGAAAAAAATGATGAGGCTGTTATAGAAGAATGTAATGGCAGTCTTGCTTTTGATCATGTCCGTATTATTACTGATGCAATTTACTTTATTCGTTCGGGATTTGATAATGCAGAGTATATCTTCATGCTTCTGCCTGAAAAATTCAGTATTCCTCAGATGCAGTCGGTTTATGCTCTTGTTAAAGGTAAAAGTGTAAGCAAAGAGGTCGTTCACAGGCTTTATGATAAAAAAATTGAAAAAACCATGTCTTCAGAGCAGGATGGTCAGCACAAGAGAGCAATTCTTTACAGAAAAAAATTATAAAACTATTGACAAACTAAAAATATCCTGATATAATCTAAGTATAAAGTTCTTAGGAGTGAATCAACCTAAGAGAAAACAGAAAGGATATGATGATATGAAAAAGATACTTATGGTTATTGATATGCAGAACGATTTTATTAACGGAACACTTGGAACCAGAGAGGCAGAAGCAATTGTTCCGGATGTTGTCAGAGCAGTAAACGAATTTGAGGGTGAGGTTATTTTCACAAGAGATACCCACTTCGAAAATTATGATGAAACTCTGGAAGGAAAGAAACTCCCGGTTAAACACTGTATAAAAGGTACAGAAGGATGGGAGATATGTGCCGAACTACAGAAAACAGAAGCATATAAAAAAGGGCGCATAATAGACAAAGTAACATTTGGTTCTGAAGAAGCTGCAAGGATTATGAGTGAAGAAAAGCCTGATGAAGTATATATGACGGGACTTTGCACAGACATATGTGTTATAAGTAACTCAATGCTTATAAGAGCGTTTTCTCCAGAAACAGATATAACTGTATTTGAGAACTGCTGTGCCGGTGTAAGTCCGGAGACACACAGGAACGCTCTTGAGGCTATGAAGATGTGCCAGATAAATGTACAGACATTCTAAGGCAGGGAAATGAATTATGATAAAGATAAATGAACAGATTATAAACTCTACACTGTTTCCGGACGGAACTTCATCACTCAGAGCTGAAATTCCGGATTCGGATAATATAACACTCACATGGTGCTTTGACGGTAATCATGAGATGTCAGAGATATTTTATCTTGTAAATCACATCAGAACGCACAGACGGGATGCAGGGCTTAGTCTGATTATGCCGTATATTCCTAATGCACGTATGGATCGCGTCAGGAATGAAGATGAAGTGTTTACTTTAAAGTATTTTTCATCTTTTATTAATAGTCTGGGATTTGATTGTGTAAAAGTATGTGATCCGCATTCAGATGTTTCAGCTGCGCTTATTGACCGTATTGAACGTATTCCTCACATGCCGTTTATAGAGAGAGTAATGAAAGAGATAAGTTTTGATCCCGGTAAGGATATTATGTTCTATCCAGATGCCGGATGCGCCAAAAAATACGAATCAGTTATTAAACTTCCGTATCTTAAGGGTGAAAAAAAGCGCGACTGGCGTACAGGTAAGATAGAAGGACTTGAACTGTCAGGAAATATTCCTGATGAGCCGTTTCGGGTTCTCATAGTCGATGATATATGCAGCAGAGGCGGTACATTTTTCTATTCAGCACAGAAACTTAAGGAAGCGGGAGCAACGGATATTTATCTGTACGTTACTCACTGTGAAAATACAATACTGGAAGGTGAGCTGATTAAAAGCGGTTTGGTAACCAGGATATTTACGACGGATTCTATTTATTCAGAAAAAGATGAGAATATAAATATTATTGAAAGTTTCAGACAGAAAGGGGAATGACTTATGGATATCAGAAAAGCAAATCCACTTATTCTTACAGATTTTTACAAGACAATTCATCATCTGGCATATACACCGGGGCTTGAGTATCTTGTCTCATACTGGACTCCGAGAATGTCAAGGTACGAATATACGGATAAGGCCGTTGTGTTCGGAATGCAGGCATTTATAAAAGAATATCTCATTGATTATTTTAATGAAAATTTCTTTAACAGGAGTAAAGAAGAAATAGTTTCTGAGTATAAGAGGCTTATTTCAAATACAATGACACTTCAGGCTGCTGATACGGAAGAAATAGAAAAACTGCATGATCTCGGATACCTTCCTGTTAAGATTAAGGCTGTTGCTGAGGGTACGAGGGTAAATATCAAAACACCGGTATATGAAATTTCAAATACTGTAAAGGGATTCGGATGGCTCGTAAATTATCTTGAGACATTTATCTCAGTAAATATCTGGCACACAATGAATTCTGCAACAGTTGCCTATGCATACAGGCAGGTTGTGAACAATTATTTTGATAAAACCGTATCTGAAAAGGCTGTAAAGAGAATTGATTTTGAAGACGGAAAAATGACTGAAAAAGAAAGCTCTGCTGTTCTTCCTTGTATAAAAAATGCTGCCTGCGGAGATTTTTCAATGAGAGGTATGACTTCAATTGAAAGTGCTGAAAAGAGCAGTGCCGCACATCTCCTTTCATTTACCGGAACAGCAACTATCGGTGCTATTCCATGGCTTGAACAGTACTACAACTGTGACTGTACAAAAGAAGTTGTGGGTAAAGGTGTTCCTTCAACAGAGCATAGTGTAATGAGCTCGTACGGACGTGACGGAGAGTCTGAATGCTACCGTCACCTTATCGAAGACGTGTTTAAGACAGGTCCTCTCAGCATAGTTTCGGATACTTATGATTACTGGAACGTTGTAACAAACATTATTCCGTCACTCAAAGACAGCATTATGGCAAGAGACGGAAAGATAGTTGTAAGAGGTGACTCAGGTGATCCTGTTGAAATAATCTGCGGAACAAAGACTGATATTGCAGAAGGCGAAGAATACACGCCTGAGGAACTCGGAACTGTAAGATGTCTCTGGAACAAATTCGGCGGATATATAAATGACAAGGGATACAAAGTTCTTGATGAACATATCGGCGTGATTTACGGAGACGCAATCACATATGAAAGAGCATGCAGGATATATGATCTCCTTGACAGAATGGGATTTGCCGCTTCCAATGTAACACTCGGTATAGGTTCGTTTACATACCAGTATGTAACGAGAGATTCACTTGGTCAGGCGCTTAAGGCTACAAACAGCATTGTAAACGGTAGGGAGAGACAAATTTTCAAGGATCCGAAGACTGATAAGGTAAAAGGTGCAAACTTTAAAAAATCCCAGAAGGGAATGTGCTATGTTTACCGTCAGGGAGATGATGTTATCTATAAGGATGAACTGACTTTTGACGAAGTTGAAAAACTAAGTGACAATCTTCTCGTACCTGTTTTCTGTGACGGTAAACTTCTTGTTGACGAAAGTCTTAAGGAGATAAGAGCAAGACTGCACGATAACAATTTCTGATAATATTTTGGACGGTACTGAAAGGACGTAAAAAAAAATTTGAAAATAAAAGACTTTAGAAAAGGTATGTATCATGGGATGCCAATTGGACTGGGTTATTTGTCGGTTTCATTTGGTTTTGGAATAATGGCGGTAAAATCAGGGCTCACTACTTTAGTGGCAGCCCTGATTTCTGCCTCTAATCTTACTTCTGCAGGGCAGGCTGCAGGGGTTGGAATAATTGCAGCGGGCGGAACACTTATCGAGATGGCACTTGTTCAGTTTACGATAAATCTGAGATATTCACTAATGGCGCTGTCTCTTTCCCAGAAACTTGACAAATCTTTTACCCTTCCGCATAAGCTGCTTGCTTCATTCGGAATAACTGATGAGATTTTTGCAGTATCAGCCGGACGAAAAGAAAAGCTGACACCGTGGTATATGTATGGTATGATACTTGTTGCATTTACAGGCTGGGTTACGGGAACTGTACTTGGTGCCTCTGCAGGACAGCTGCTCCCACAGTCAGTTTCAGCGGCACTAAGTATAATGCTTTATGGAATGTTTATCGCTATCATAGTTCCTCCTGCCCGCAAGGAACGAAGTATTCTGGTGGTTATTGTAATAGCTGCGCTGATAAGTATATTGTTCCGGTATCTTATTACGGTAGTATCCGGAGGATTTGCGGTTATAATAAGTGCATTGGCAGCTTCGTCTGCAGGAGCACTGTTATTTCCGGTGAAGGGTGAGGAGGAGTCAGAGTGATGGAACTGTTTTTATATATTGTCGTTATGGCTCTGGTAACTTATCTTATACGAATGATTCCATTTGCTTTTTTTAATAAAAAGATCAAATCAAGATTTTTAAAGAGTCTGCTTTACTATATACCATATGCTGTTTTAAGTGCTATGACTATTCCTGCGATATTTTACAGTACAGGCAATATGATTTCAGCTGTAGCCGGGACTGTGGCAGCGGTTTTGCTGGCGTATTTTGGAGCGCCGCTTATAGTTGTTGCGCTGGCAGCAGCATTTTCAGCATTTATCACCGGATTGTTTTTTTAAAATGAATTTATTATTGAGTTTCAGGAGGAAACATGGATATAATTTTAGCGTCAGCTTCTCCAAGAAGGAAGGAGCTTTTAGGATTTATTACAGAAAAATTCGAATGTATTCCTGCAGATATAGATGAAACACTGCCGGAAAATATTAGTGCTGACGACAGCGCGGAATATCTTGCACGTCTGAAAGCTGAACACATTGCGGCCTCACATCCGAACAGCATTGTTATTGGATGTGATACAGTTGTTGTGTATAATAGTGAAGTTTTCGGAAAGCCTGTATCAGAAGAAGATGTAGAATTGATGTTAAACAAACTCTCGGGGAATGTACACAAGGTTATAACCGGAGTGAGTATATGCTGCAATGAAAGAAAACTTAGTTTTTCCGAAATAACCGAAGTAGAGTTTTTTGAGCTGACAGAAAAGGAAATAACAGACTATATTGCTGGTAGTGAAGGGGATAAAAGAGAGTGGGAAGACAAAGCCGGAGGGTATGCAATACAGGGGGTATTCTCCAAAGTTGTAAAGAGAATTCATGGAGATTATTACAGCGTCATGGGATTACCGGTGGCTCGGTTGTATCAGGAGTTAAAAAAGGTGGATGGTGATATAAAGTTTGTTTAGCGAAGGTGCAGGGTGAGGGGGAGATGATATGGTTTCTCTCTCGAAATGACTTAAACTGACAATATCCGCATATACAAAAATAAAAAACACCAGAATCATATTCAAAAAAATCATCCCACTGTACAGCAATAAAGCTGAGATAGTGGGATGTGTGTTATCAGGTTAAGTAAATTTTAAACGTCACCTTATTCGATGCCGAATTCTGCGTACAGTTTCTGTCTGTATTCGACGTCAGATGCGGCTTTTTCTATTTCATCATTTCTTCCTGAGTTAATTAGGAAACTGATTAAAGTACCAAGCTTATTTTCGCCTTCAGCTCTACCCTCTGATCTTCCTTCTGCTTTTCCTTCTGCTTTTCCTTCAGCTCTTCCTTTTGTTTCGCCTTCAGCAAATCCGTTATTGTAACCTTCCCAGACAAGGTTCTTTTCATGAATTTCAGTAATGCGTTCCTGATTAAAAAGAGTGTCCATCATAGTATACACCTCATTTTCATGCTCTTTAATAAAGTCTGCAAGGATGTTGTTTGAAAGACAGTATTCGGTAAGTTCCTTTACGGCAAGATTAAGGTCATCTTTGTGTTTTCTGCGCATTTCGGTGGCAATTTTGCAGAATCTGATGTACTGACTGACAAAATCGCCTTCTCTGGAAGATGACCTGATGATTTTTACACTAAGGGTAACTTTTTTTGTGCCGTCTGAAGAGGGAAGGTACAGATCAGCGAAGTCAATCGTATCCGGTACATCATCATTACCTGTGTAGATAACATAAAATTCCGGTGTCGGTAGGTTGTAAACAGGATCTGATTTAATAACCTTGTCTTTGACAGTCTTTTTTGTTCTGTATCCGAGTACACGGGAAGCAGAGTAAAGGTCAATTTCCATATCATCGATGTACTCTTTAAGAGAAACGGCATAGTAAAGGAAGAGACGAACAGCGGGTTTCACCGAAAATGTACTCTGTGCTTCAGCAAAAATCATCATTTTCAGACCAATGAGAAAACTCAGGTCGTTGAACATACCTGAAACGAGGATATTGTCAGTTGTGATGATTTTGATATCCTTTTCAGTAGTTTCGGTATCTTCCGGATGAAGTGACCTGTACAGGTCCAGAGTGTATTTTGATTCACCGAATAAAGTCGTAAAAACGCTGTCCTTGACAGTATGTTTCAT
>JAEDJV010000125.1 GCA_016296165.1 Oscillospiraceae bacterium
AAGGAGGGGAAAATGCAGGTTTTTGCCGGATTTATTTTTGTCCCCTCCTTCGGGGTTTCCCTCTCGAATAACCCCCACGCCTTTGTATTTTACATATAATAAAAATCTGAAACAAAAACAGCCCCCGGGAGCAATCACCCGGAAGCTGCATAATAAACCAAAAATGAATTCTAAATTTACTGTACAAATCTTATTCTGTCATCATACCATTACTATCAAATGCTCTCTCTTCGCCGTTGTACACATATCTGCCAGGTCTGATGACACCATCTTCGCCGAAGTAGTAAACCGTACCATTGATTGTCTGGAATCCTGTCTGGAGAACACCGTCTGCTGCAAAGTAGTACTTGTTACCATCAATATACTGATAACCTGATACTCCGCGTCCATCACTTGCAAAGTAATAATCGCTATCATTCATTCTTACCCAGCCGCACAGTACAATACCATTATCATCGAGATAATATCTTACGCCCTTTACAGCGATGTATCCCTTCTGCATAGTACCGTCACTATAACTGAAGAAATATCTGTATCCGTCAATGTTTCTGAAACCACGAACCATTCGTCCGTCTTTTTCAAAGAAACGCTTACTTGAGTCAAATTCCTGCCAGCCGGTCTGCATAAGTCCCTCGCCGTTGAAAAAATAACTGTAATCACCAAGGCGAACAAAACCTGTAGCTACTGTTCCGTCTTCGTAAGTGTAATATGTATGTCCTTCTTCCCCGTAAACTGAGAAACCAACAGGAAGTGTACATCCGTTGTCGTCGAGGAAATACTGTTTTCCATCTATGTTATTAGCACCCTGATATGGTGTTCCGTCTTCCTTGAGGAACTGTTTTGCGCTTTCAGGTACCGGAGGTGCTGCCGGTTCTGTCTCTGATGAACCAATAGTCGCTACTGTTACCTCTGTTTCTGAAACAGGTTCAGTTTCAGTAATTTCAGTAGTAGTTTCCGTAACTTCAGTAACCTCTGTAACTGTAGTTACCTCTTCATTCTTAGGACATCCGTAGTCGTCGAATATATATACCGAATCATCTACCAGTTGTTCTCCGGTTGCCGCACTAAAATCGTCATTAAAATAATGTGCATAACCGTCGTCCAGGTTTCTCCATCCTGTTACAAGGCGTCCGTCCTCAGAAGCATAGTAATTCTTTCCGTCACCAGTCTGAAACCAGCCGGTCTGCATAATTCCTTCTGAATTAAAGTAAAAATCACTTCCGTCTATGTTCTGAAAATCAGTCATTGCCTTGCCATCTTCTCTGAAACAGTAAACGTTTCCGTCAACTGATTTGAAACCGGTAACCATTGCATAATTTCCTTCATCAAAATAGAAGACATCGCTTCCTATCTTGTAAAGTCCGGATGCTATCACACCCTCCTTGGAAACATATATCTGATGTCCCCCATAGGTTGTCCAGCCAGGAGTAATACCACCGTTTGAATCGAAGAAATACACCTTTCCTTCTATCTCATGCAATCCGGTTAGCCTCTGCTGTGTATTCGGATCTATGTAAAACAGTACATCATCAACTCTGTTCCAGCCGAAATTAGCTGATATCTCGCTATTGTCAGGTTTCTCAGTTCTGAGAACAGTAGCACCTATAACAGGGAGTGCGATAAGTGAAATAATACCAATTGAACAAACTGCCACTATCATAGGGTCTTTTTTCTTTTTCTTCATATCGGTACTGTTATTAACTTTTTTCTTCTTTTTTTCAGACATTACATACACCTCAAATTTATATTAACAAATTAAAAGATCCTGCACTAATATATTCTATCATATAAATGACTTTTTTTCAATACTTTTTTTTCCTTTGACATATGCTATTCATTAATGTTATAATAATGTTACAAAACTAAGTACGGAGGTAAGCAACAAATACATGAAAACATCAATTTTGTTAAGTGACAGAACATATCTGGAATATATATACGATCTTCTTACCGAACAGACCCTAAGCCTTGAAAAATTCATACACCACAAGCATACAACCAGACTCAGGCACTCACTTTATGTTTCATACCTGAATTACAGAATCTGCAGGATACTGAAACTTGATTCACGTTCGGCTGCAAGAGCCGGGCTTCTGCACGATTATTTTTTCTATGAGAGAAAAGAGTATAACAAAAAAAGAACAGGCCCGGGACACATGCGTGCACATCCGTCCACAGCACTTGAAAATGCTTCGTCTGAGTTTGAAATATCAGATAAGGAAGCCGACATTATACTTAACCATATGTGGCCGTGTACCTTTAAACGACCGCGTTATCCTGAATCGGTAATAATTATTCTTGTGGACAAGTTTTGTGCTGTTTCCGAAGTACTCAGAATAAAAAACAAAACAACACGTCTCTGAAAATGGAGACGTGTTGTTTTGTTATGATATAAGATCAGTAATTATGTATCCGGTCTGAAGGGGCGAGACTGTGTTTCTGACAAGGGTTTCATATATCTCATACGCCTTCTGATAAATTGTTGTGATATCGTGTATCTCACTTAAGTCATTCCTGTCTTTTACGGAAATACCGTAGGTTTTAGGAGTTTCCCCTTCCTCAAACAAACTGTAAACTGTTTCTCCTGTTTTTTCTTCATAAAGACATTTCATTTTAATATACCTCCGAAATATTTATTCAGTATCCTTACTGCAATTATTATTTTATCAGAGAATATTCATCGTCTCAATGCCATTGATTACAGTTTGTGTACCATTCGTTACATTATGCAGATGTGAAGAAAAAAAGTGCAGGGATTTTCGGTCTCTCTGCACTTTAAGGATATTATTTTTTATAGCAGTCAAAAGCTTTTTCAAGGGCTGACTGGTCTGAATTTTTTGTAAAGCTGCTTACTGCAGGAACTATGATGAGCCCAACGATCATCGCAATAGCACCTGCATTAATCGGAGAAGCCATGTTGAGTTTGAGGGAGGCTGCAGCTTTTGTTGCTTCAGGGAAAAATCCGAGACTAAAGATAAACATGTGAACCACTGTTATCCCTACACCGGAAATAAAACTTGCTGCAACTGCTGCTCTTGTAACTTTTTTGCTGTATAGTCCGTACATGAATGGTGCAAGAAATGCTCCGGCAAGTGCACCCCAGGATATTGACATAAGGGTTGAGATATATGCGTTCTTGTTAAGTGCGATAACAACTGAGATAAGAAGAAAAACTGCTATGAAAACTCTCATAACAAACACTTCTTTTTTCTCACTCATTTTTCCCTTTGTAAAAGGACGTATAAGGTCGATTGTAACTGTCGAGCTTGACGTGAGAACCAGTGATGAAAGTGTTGACATTGATGCTGAAAGAACAAGTACAACAACAAGTCCTATCATTATATCCGGAAGACATGAATTCAGAAGGTTTGGAACAACAGCGTCAAAATCTAGTTTTCCGTTTGGAAGCTTGTTTATCAGCTCTCTGCCTGAACCGTCTGCACTATCAGCCGTACAGTAGATTCTTCCGAGACCACCGAGGAAGTATGAACCTCCGGCTACAACAACTGCAAATAATGTTGAGATAACAGTACCTTTTTTGATAGCGTCCTCACTCTTTATAGCGTAAAACTTATGTACCATCTGAGGAAGTCCCCATGTACCAAGTGATGTAAGTATAATTACGCCTACGAGGTTAATCGGATCAGGTCCGAAAAGTGAGTTGAGTGAATTTGCCGGAACTCCTGCCTCTATCTCGCCGAGCTGACTGAGTGCTGAAGAAAATCCGCCTTTTTCATTGAGTGCGAAAAGAATAACAGCTGTGATACCGCCGAGCATGATAATACCCTGAACAAAGTCGTTTATAGCTGTTGCTGCATATCCGCCAAGGATTACATATACCGCTGTTAGAACTGCCATAGCAATTATACATACAGAGTAGTCGATGTTGAACGCCATTGAGAAAAGTCTTGAAAGTCCGTTGTAAACAGAAGCTGTGTAAGGGATAAGGAAAATAAAGATAATAACAGCAGCCGCTGTCTTAAGACCTTTTGAATTAAATCTCTTTTCAAAAAACTCAGGCATGGTTGAAGCTTCAAGGTGCTTACTCATGGATCTTGTTCTCCTGCCAAGAATAATCCAGGCAAGCGCACTTCCAATAAATGCGTTCCCCATACCAATCCAGGTTGCTGAAACACCATAGTTCCACCCGAATTGTCCTGCATATCCTACAAAAACAACTGCAGAAAAATATGATGTTCCGAACGCAAAAGCCGTAAGCCATGAACCAACGTTTCTTCCGCCAAGTACAAATCCGTCAATGGACGAACTTTTTTTGTGTGTCGATATCCCTATGCCGATCATCATCAGTATATAGAGTATCAGAATTGTAACTGTCATGTACATTTTAAAAACCTCCAGTATAAATTTTATATCATCAATGCTTTAAATCATTAAAGCATAACAGCACTTATTAGTATAACAAAGTAAATTATTACTGTCAATATATTTGATAAAAATTAGTTGAAAATGCATAACCAAATGTTCTTCCTGTCTGTACAATCGTCAAAAGTAAAACAAAAAGGACCTGTGAATCAGTCACAGATCCCGGAAATAAACAGGTGATGCCTGTCCTTTACAGTTTCAGAATAAATTGTTTTTGAAGAATATAAAAGCAACAAACAGACTTAGCACTACCGCAAAAATAATTACGAGCGCAAATCCGAACGGACTCTGTGACAGCGGCATCCCCGAAGGGTTAAGGTTCATGCCGTAGGCACTGAATATCATAGTCGGTATAGAGAGAACAATTGTGATAGTTGCAAGAATCTTCATAATAATATTAAGATTGTTGTTTATAATAGACGCAAACGCATCTGTCATACCACTCAAGATACCTGTATATATGTTTGACATCTCAATAGCCTGTTTGTTTTCAATGATAACATCTTCAAGCAGATCCTCATCCTCAGGATATTTTTTTATTCCTTCAGACTTGAGAAGTTTTTCAAGAACCATTTCGTTTGAACGGAGCGACGTTGTAAAGTACATAAGGCTCTTCTCCAGTTCAAGCATCTCGATAAGTTCTTTGTTCTTGGTTGACTTGTGCATGTTTGTTTCAATTGTTTCACTCTGACGGTTAATGTTTCTGAGGTACTGAAGAAACATGGAAGCATTTTTGTATAGAATCTGCAAAACAAAACGTGTTTTCATATGAGTATGAAAGTTCCTTATCCGTGCCTCGGAAAATGCCTTGAGGACTTCTGTTTTTTCCAGACAAACTGTAATGATGGTTTTGTTTGCCAGAATAATGGACATAGGAATCGTAACATAATACGGTTTTTCATTTCTCATCTCAATGGTAGGAACGTCAACGATAATCATAGTGTAGTTATCCTCAATCTGAATACGCGAACGTTCCTCATCGTCAAGTGCGGCTCTTATATCATCTAGCTCAATCCTGTTCTGCTTTGCAACTTCGATAAGTTCTGTTTCAGACGGTGCAATAAGTGAAATCCAGCAGCCTTCTTCCTTCTCCTCAATCGTACTTATCCTGCCATCTGTAGTCTTAAAAATCTGCATCATAAAAAAGAACACCCTTCCTTATCCGGACAGAAAAATGCCGGAATGAAAACGTGTTCACCAGTGAACTTTTCTGAACGGATTATTGTTTAATTAAATTAATACTGCCTGGATCGCCGTCCATTAAAGTTTCACCTTCCTTGTTAATTATACTGCCATGCACATCTGTTTTCCACGATCACTTTATGCATATCGGCACTTACATTTATATTTTAACATACTTCCTAAAACTTTGCAAGAAAAAATTATGTAAACTCTATACACGTCTCATCTCCGGTAAGTTCCTTTAATATTTCTGAAGCTGCAGATTCATTTTCCGTATGCAGAGATATACTGGTTATACTTACAGAGTAGCTTTCGTTTATTAATGCAGTAACCCTTAGATCTGAATGGCTTATTCCCCTCTCGCTTAATGCAAGACTAAGCGATCTCTCTGTATTTTTCTCTATATTTTCAGTCATATCCTTTTCAACCGAACTGCTTATACTGTAAACATCACTAGTGCAGACCTTCTCCGAAACACTTTCTGTTATTTCTCTTATATCGCCCTTCATAAACGGAGTTATAATTACGGTGATAAAAATAAGTGAAAAAATAAACCTCACCTGAACGGCAAAACGGTCATCCGGTTTTAGTATATCCGCAGTGTACAGAGCAAGTCCGATAAAACATCCTGCTGCAGCCATCTCTCTGATAATATTCATATCTACGCTCCACTTCCTGTCTTCATTACTGTTACTGTTGAGATCACAAGCATAAGAGAAAAAACAAGGTCTATGCTTATTATTATCCCAAAAACTGATTCTATATCAGAAAAAAGTTTTTTCAGCCTGCCCAGAGCCAGTATATCAGCTGCAACCGCTGCCATTCCTGTTACTGCCCGGTACAGAAAAAGTTTAATCAACGGAACTGCAGCCATAAGTACAAAAACAGTAACACCTACCGTTCCAATACCGGTTTTAAGAACTCCCAGACTTCCGTAAACTGTTGAGTATGCATCAGATACAGCCTTTCCCACAACAGGAACCAGATTTGATACAAGATACTTACCCGTCCTTACGGAAAGGTTGTCCGCTGCACCACCGGCTGTACTCTGGAGTGCAAGCAGACCGGTAAACAAGGTCATAATCAGTCCGAGTATAAATGTTACAGTTTTTTTCAGTCCTGATATGAGTCCTCCGAGAGATATACCGGGATTAACTGCGTCAACTATTCCAACAGAAAAACAAATACTCAATGCCGGTATCAGCACTGAGGATGAAATCTGAACAGCTATCTCACAGAACGTCAAAACGGTAAGCTGGTAGCTTCCGGCTGTTGTTATATAGCCCTGTGCTGTCATAACGCCTGCCATAACGGGAACATATACCAGCATAAAACTTCCGCCGTCAGTAATAATATTTGCAGCATTCAGAAAACAACTGCTTACGGGCTCTGTCAAAGTTATTACAGATATAAGCACTCCGGCTGTTTCAGCTGTTTTACTGCAGCTGTTCATCTTACCTGTACTGTACATGTTTCCGACCAGAGATGAAAGCAGAATAATTGTCAGAAGTGATGACAGAAGCCGGATCGGTCCTGCTATCTCATCTGTTACTTTTCCCCACACCCAGGAAAGCATATCACCGATATTTGCTGAAAAAATTTTTTCTGAGTTTTCAACAGATATATCGTTTTCTGTCAGAACTCCGTCCGAACTGCTGTCGAGTACCTCATTAAT
>JAEDJV010000126.1 GCA_016296165.1 Oscillospiraceae bacterium
CATGGAAGTTCCTCTCATTACACAGATAGTAATGAACATTAGTACTTTTGTCAGGGAAAACGTGTTGATAATAATACTGCTTGGCACTATACTGGTAATGCTTATCGGGTTTATTGCCGGTCTTTATCCTGTCAAGTACCAGATTGACAGGATTCTGTTAAAACTTCCTAAGATAAGTCCTCTTATCAAAATAGTTTACACAGCCCAGTTTGCACGTACTTTAGCCTCGCTTTATGCAAGCGGTATCAATATAGTTGATTCGCTTCAGATATCCAGAAACACGATTCCAAACTATTATATACGCGAGCAGTTTGACGATGCAGTCAGAAAGATTCGTGCAGGAAATACACTTTCAGAAACCCTGAAGGAGATAGACGGTTTCGATATCAAGCTTTCACAGACAACCGAGATAGGCGAGGAAACAGGTCAGCTTGATAAGATGTTAAACAGTACAGCAAGCTCGTATGAATATGAGTCACAGGCAGCGATTAACAAGATGATAACAATTCTGCAGCCTGTTATGATTGTCATACTTGCAGGACTCGTTCTTGTAGTTATTGGTGCTGTAATGCTTCCGATATTCAATATGTACAGCAGTATTGAAGGTGCGTCCGATCCGGGTGCCGGAATGGAAATGCAGGTTGTAAAGGACATATCGGAGTGGAAGGAGATATAGTATGGGAGTAAAAACATCGGTATATATTTCAAACGAATCCATACAGGTGGTAACAGGAAGGTTTTCAGGAAAAAAAGTAGTTATAAAGGATATTGTTGAAACCAAAGTTCAGGAAGGCTGCATACTCAACGGTGTAATTACTGATCCTCAGGCGATGAAACAGAGTATCGAATCAGCACATATCGACGCTAAAAGTATCAGTCTTGTTATAGACGGAACAAGTATAATGACAAAACTCCTTGAAGTACCGCTTCTCAAGGATAAGGAAAAATTAAGAGTAGTAATTTCAGACAGTTTTCAGGATATTGAAAACAGAGACAATATGATTACTGATTATATGGTTCTGGACGAAAAAAATGTTCAGGGCGGTGCTACAGTCCTTGCTACACTTGTCGAAAAGGAGTTTATTGCTGAATATATTGAACTTTTTGAATCAGCCGGTTTAAAAATTGATTCGATAGATATTTCACTTTCCTGCATGATAAAGTATATTATGAATATAAACCGGCTTATTGATGAGACTTTTGTATATGCAGTTGTTGATAAGCATACAGTTACTTTTGTTCTTTTTGTTGAAGGGGACTACCGTTTTTCAAGGCGTATCCGTATCATGAATGAAAACGATACGAATGAGATGTTTGAAGAACTTGTCAGAACACTGTTGAATCTTATTCAGTTTAACAAGTCTGAAAAATCAGCACATGATATAACGGATTTTTACTTCAGCGGATTTAAAAAAGCGGATTATGATTTTTACAGAAAGCTTACAGATGCTATCGGGGTAAATGTATCTTCAGCCGATATACCGGATGAGATAAGATACAAGGGTTCTGAAAACATAAACAACTTTGTTTATGCAATAGGAAACATAATAGATCTGTAATACGGGGTGTCTAATATGAGAAAAATGAAAAAGAAGAATATTAACCTCTATGAGCAGTACCAGAAAACACTTAATGTCTCAAAAAAGAAAAAGCTAAGCACAAAAAATAAATTAATAATAATGGGTTCATCTGGATTTGTTGTGCTTGCAGGTATATATGTTGTTTTCAGGATTCAGCTCAATAGTATACAGGCTCAGTATGATGATCTCTATTCAAAGATTTACTCCGATGCTGCTGCTGAACAGTCGGTAAATTCGGAGAGACTGGAGTATGAAAATCAGATTCTTCAGCTTATATCTGATAAATATGAAAAAACTGTTTCAGGTATAGAGGAAGGAAATAAAATTACAAGAACCCTCTATCCTGCACTTATAAGCGATATACTTTCATGTCAGACGGAGGGTACAAAGATAAAATCCATCTCATATGACAAGGGAATAGTATATATCAATGTAGAAACACTTGAATCACCTCAGGCGTCCAGCTTTGTAAAATCACTTGACAATAAAAAGATATTTGTCGGTGAAGTAAAGTACGGAGGATACAACAAACAGGGCGATGTCTATGTATTTTCAGCAACAGGTTATCTGTCTGAAAAGTACACAGAAACAGACAATCGTGTAAGTCTTGATGATATACTGGAGGCTGAGGAAGAATGAAAAATGTAAGCAAAAAACAGATGATAACACTTATCGTACTTGTCATAATTCTTATTCTTGTTATAGCAGTTCAGTATTTTTACAGACCTGTTCTGGAGAAGAAAAGTGGACTGGAAGAAAAAGTTGACAGTATGAGTCTGGTTTATGAAGATATGAAGATACTGGCGACGTTTTATGATATAGATTCTATTTCATACAAGGAGGAAAAAGAGCTTCTTGCTCAGAAACGTTCGGAACTGCTTCCTCTGATGAAACCGAGTCAGCAGGATAATATGCTTACCGAGATACTGGTCGGTTCAGGTCTTTTTGTTGAATCGTCCGTTATCTCGGAGATAGAAAGGCAAACCGTTCAGGTTGACTGCAGTATCTCAAAGGAAAGTGCAGAAGATGAAGATATAGATGCATATTCCGTACTTTCCATGTATCCTCTTGGTGCCAGAATAGTTTCCGATACGGATTCTTCAGTAATACTCGAATATGATACAGGTGAATACACGAGAGAGATTTCATATAAGATAAGAGGCAAGTATGCAAGTCTCATTGATTTTCTTAACAAGGTATATGATAAGAAGTCGATAGAAGTGAGTCACTTTGTTTTCAACAGCGGTGACCTGAGTGCAATAAGAAAAGAAAATGCAGCACAGACAGTTGATGAGGAAGTATATGACGATGAAGGAAACCTCATTGAGATAATAACAAAAGAAGTTGAAAAACCTGTGGAAGCAGTTATCGAAGATACAGTTTATACTGCAGAGATAGGACTGAAGGTGTACATGTACGACCGCGACTTTGATCTTAAGTCAAGAACGGACTGATAATGAAGAAGGGGATAGTATGAGGAAGAAACTAAAAGGTTCAGCACTCCTGTGGGCTGTTTGTTCCCTGATGGTTGTTGCTTTTGTTCTGACGGGTCTGCTTGCAGTAAACAAATCCTATGCAGAAGAAGAAATAAACAATGTAGCTTCAAGACGTGCTGAATACCTTGCACGTTCAGGGGTGGAGCTGACGTCAGATCTGATAGAAGACGGAAAGCTTATTCAGGTTTCTGAGATTTCCTCTGCAAATGAATACGGGAAGACTTATAAAAATCGTGAGGCAGTTATTACATATGATCTTGATGAACTAGTTACGGTAAAAGTTACTAAATGTGGTGACCAGAAAATTCTGATAAGGTCAGAAGCTACAGCTGGTAATATGAATTACATCATGTGTGCGGTTATGAATTATGATTTGATAAAAAAAAGCTGGGAGTTTGAAGGCTATGTTACATACTAAGAGAAACTCACTCAGGGGTATGACGCTAATAGAAGTAATTGTTGCTATGGTTGTCATTATCCTTGTAACGATAATTGCTTATGCAGGGGTAAACGCATCTGCCAATCTTGTTCAGAGAGGAAAGGATCTGAGTGATGTGGATGCAGCTGCAGTAAGTCAGATTGAAGTCGGAAGAAACGTTTATATGACAGAGGGTGCCTGCGTAACAGAAGTTGTACCTTATGAAGTTCATGTCATAGAGAATGTTACGGACGCAGGGCTTAATCCTGTTACTTCAGAAATTACCGCTTATGAAGAAACTAAGATAGCTGGTGTTGTCACTGCTTCAATGGAAATGGCAGGATATAACCTGTATATGCCATACATTACAACAGTTCCTGCTGCTGGAGGCTGATAACCTGGGATTTGGGAGAAATTTATGAAAAAGAAAAGTAGACTCAGAGGTTTTACATTAGTTGAAACGATGACTTCGCTTGTAATTATGGTTATCCTTATAGCCATTGCATCAGGTGTAATAATAACTACTTTCAATATTTTTGGAAAAAATGCACTTTTCAGAGCTGCGCAGAATGAAGGAAATAATGTGTATAATTTTCTTTATAATAATATTTCATATGCTACCGGTTTAAAAATTGGTAAAAGTGACGATATATATTATGATGAGAATTCCTCGCTTGTACGTGGATTTGATGAAATATTAAAGAAAGACAAATACGAAAAGTTCACTGATTCCAATGACAATGAAATAATAAAAGATTCGATACAGCAGTATTACGAAGTGATAAAAATATCAGAATCAAATAAAAAAGGCGTTGTTTCGCTTAACAGGAAAAATGTTAATACAAAATTATATTTGTTTGGCAGTAAAGATGGTACACCTTATAATTTTGACTGTAAAATATCATTTGCCAAAAAAAGTGAAAATATGCTTAACTGTACGGTTACAATCGGCAGAGAGGAAGAGATATTTTACGAAAAAAGTGGTAATATTCCACTATACAATGAAAAAGAAATATCAGGAAATTTTTTTATTAACGGTGAAGAAGATGCAATAAGTAATCAGAATAACGATATAGTAATTATATATACATATATTCAGTAAAACAGTAAATTCAAGGAGGAAAACACTAAGTTATGAAAAACGTACCTATAGGTGAGGTATTAAAAGAATACGGATACATAACAGATGATCATATAAAACAGGCACTTGATTATCAGAAGACAGAAGCAGGACAGGGTAAGCGACTCGGTGCACTTCTTCAGGAACTTGGCTTTGTAACTGAACGTCAGGTACTTGAAAGTCTCGGAAGAAAACTTGAACTTCCGATGATAAACTTTGATGAATACGTAATCGACCTGGAAGCTTCCGAAAAGATTCCAAAGGCTCTTGCTGTAAAGTACAACATCCTCCCGCTGTCACAAATAGATAACAGGTTTCAGATTGCAATGTCTGACCCTCTTAACTTCTATGCACAGGAGGATATCAGGCAGATTGTAGGTCTTCCGCTTGAAATTTTCCTTGCGGAAAGTGCAGCGATAAAGAAACTTATAGATCAGAACTATGCCGAAGTTGGTGCAAAACTTGCCGCTAAACAGGCAAACACTTCGGTTCGTGAAGCTGAAGTTCCGACTCTTGAACTTGAAGAGGGCGAAGACGAGGTTCCGGTTATCAAACTTGTAAATTCACTTCTCGCAAGAGGATACAGCACAAATGCGAGTGATATCCATATAGAACCGTTTGAAACACATACTCAGGTTCGTATGAGAATCGACGGAATGATTGTCGAGTATGTAACACTTGCCAAGTCACTTCACTCATCGATTGTTGCACGTATCAAGATTATGGGTAATCTGGATATCGCTGAAAAGAGAATACCGCAGGACGGTAACTTCAAGACCAGGATTGAAGACTATGATATAAGTGTCCGTGTATCAGTAATTCCTACAATATACGGCGAAAAGGTTGTAATGAGATATCTGTCATCAGATACTGTAATTGACAAAGCCGGACATTTTGGAATGGAGAAGGAAGCATACGAAAAGATGAGCAGGATGCTTTCATCACCAAATGGCATCATCTATATTACCGGACCAACAGGTTCAGGTAAAACAACAACTTTGTATATGGTTCTTGAACACCTTGCGAAGCGTCAGGTAAATATCTCGACAATTGAAGATCCAGTTGAACGAGGTCTTCCAAAGATAAATCAGATGTCCGTAAATGTTGCTGCCGGTCTTACTTTCGGAGTTGGACTCAGAGCACTTCTTCGTCAGGATCCGGATATAATAATGCTCGGTGAAACACGAGATGCAGAAACAGCAGAAATTTCAGTAAAGGCTGCTATCACCGGTCACCTTGTTATCTCCACACTACATACAAACGACGCTATATCATCAATAGTCCGTCTTGAAGATATGGGGCTTGCTCCGTATCTCGTAGCAAATTCCCTTGTAGGTGTTGTGGCGCAGCGACTTGTAAGGAAAGTCTGTGAAAACTGCGCTTATGAAACGGAACCTCTACCGGAAGAATCGGCCATTATCGGTCCGGATATTAAAACGATCAGGAAGGGCAGAGGTTGTCATGTATGCAATAATACCGGATACAAGGGACGTGTATCAATTCATGAAATGGTTCTTATCGACAAGACTCTGAAACGTATGATTACAAAAGGTGCTGACAGTCAGGATATGTTCAATTATGCGGTTGAACATCAGGGAATGAAAACTCTTAGAGACGGCGCTGTTTCACTTGTAAAAAGAGGAATCACTACTCCTGAAGAAGTTCTTAAGGTTGCATATGATTCAGATTAATAGAATTGTCCAAAAATTAAAACTGCCTTCGGGCAGTTTTTTTATTTGTATGGTTGTAATGGCATAATAAATAGATTTATCTGTATATGTTTGTATCATGTGATAGATTGAAATTTCGGTGAAAATGTCGATATTTATATTAGAGATGTGTTCTTTATATAGCAATATTCACAGAATATTATATCACAATATTTATTAATAAGTGTAATTATACAGTAAAAAGAATATTTTTTCAGATAGGAAAGGGACGTGATTATATGAAAAAGGCAAGAAAAGGATTTACTTTAATTGAAGTTATATGTGTACTGACTATAATAGCAATTATTGCAGCTATAGCTGTGCCAGGTATAAGCGGATATATAGATAAGTCGAAGAAGAATAACTGTCGTACAGTTATGCAGAATTTTGTTAATGATCTGGAGTACAGGATTGTTTCCAGAAGATATTATGATATAAATGAACTTAATGATGCACTGGAAAATTGTATAATAGAAGCCGGCGGTGAAAAAACTTCCGAAGATGTTGAGTCAGGTGTTGAGTCTAAAATAAAGGGAATTTGTCCGAACGGTGGGGGGTACACTTTAAGCTGGACTATTACGCCTGATGAACCAAATGAAAACAGTAATATTTATACGGCAGAGGTGAAAGTAAGTGATTGTAAATGTGAATGTGTCGGTACCGGTGAAAATTCAGTTGTTCATGCGGGACATGAATTTACAGCAACTTTAGTTTCCTCAGAATATATTGATGAGGGTAAAACTATAGAGGATAAATATAAGGAAATAATTGATAGAATAATAGAAGATGTTGAAAACTCAAATGGAAGTACCGGTGATTTAGACGGTATAGTTGATGAGGTT
>JAEDJV010000019.1 GCA_016296165.1 Oscillospiraceae bacterium
TTTTAAACGGGGTTTTGTTTTATTATGAGAGAATCTTTTTTTAATTTTTCACGTCTTTCATAATGATCAGGAAGTATATCAGACAAGAACCCATAAAAATCAGAAGAATGATTCGGGTGAATAAAGTGTGTATACTCATGACAGAAAACAAACTCTATGAGTTTCGGATCGTATTTTATAAGGTCCTTGTTGATGGTCATACGGCATTTTACAGGATTACAGCTGCCCCATAGAGTTTTCATCTTCCTGTAAGTATATTCCGGTTCATTCGGGACATATTTTCTGAATCTCTCAAAAACAGTTCTTCCTGTTTCCCTGAACACTACGGCAAGCTGCGAATCATACCATGCCTCAAGTATGGCATGAAGTTTCTGACTGTTATCAGGATCAGGGCAATACATTACAAGCTTGTCCCCTTCCCTTACAGCCATGCAGGAATTTGCTCTGACAGTCACAACAGTCAGTCTGTTTCCCAGATAATACACAATACTTCCGTCCTTTATAATCCGGTTATTTTTAACCTCCTCATTCTGTCCGGTAATCTCCGCTTTTTCCAGAATTTTTAGTATATCGTCGGATTTTCTTGTGAAAAAGTCTTCAATAATTGATAAAGGTACTTTAGGATTTGCTGAAACACTTATGTATCCATCCTCTTTAATTCGTATATTGATGTTTTTCACATTTTTGCGGACAAGTTCATAACTTACATCTCTTCCTTTAAGGTTAATATTTTTCATCATATCTCTTTTTCTCCTTTAGTTCTTATTATATACCATATTATACCTCTTTTTGAGCATTTTTTCAAGTGCTTTTTCAAAAAAATATCCGCATAATCTCAGAATGATTATGCGGATATCTGTATTTTAATCAGGCTGACTGCTCATCAAGGTATGCAAGTGCCTGAACTGCATCCCAGTAAAATCTGTCTTCACCAATCTTTTCAATGAAACCTGCACGTTCAAGTGTACCTCTTACACGAGGCTGAACACCACTGAAAAGAATATTTACATTTTTTGCAGTATATGTTTCAAACAGACCTTCAAGTTCACCGATAGCTGAGTCATCAATCATCGGTACACCTCTCATGGAGAATACTATTGAGTTAGCACCTTCAAGCTGTGAGAGACAATCTGTAAGCTTTTCCTGTGTACCAAAGAACAGAGGACCTGCAAGATATACAAGTTTTGTATCTGTCATAGAAGTAGAGAGTTCATGCCCTGCTTTCTTAAGTCTCTTGTGGTCTACATCACTGATATCTATTCTGAGTTCGCAGTTCTTGAGAATGAAGAGGAACATTGAAAGAACAACGCCGATGGCAATAGCAATAGTAAGATCAAATATAACTGTAGCAAGCATAGTAACTATAAACTGTGTAGCTGAAACTTTGAGTTTCTTGCTGAAGATATTTTTTATAACTGACCATTCATTCATTCTCCATGCTGTTACCATAAGAACACCTGCAAGTGCTGCAAGAGGAATTTTTGACATTACTGGTCCGAGAAGGAACATTGAAGCAATAAGTGTTACAGAGTGGAATACACTCACAAGTCTTGTATTTCCGCCTGACTTTATCGCCACGCTGGTTCTTGCGATAGCAGCTGTTGCAGGAACGCCTCCGCAGAGAGGAATTATCATATTACCGATACCCTGAGCGATGAGTTCTCTCTGAGCGTCGATTTTTTCATTTTTCATCTTACCTGCAGACGCACCGCAGAGAAGACTTTCAATCATGCCGAGTGCAGCTACGCTGACAGCCGGTGAAATAAAATCCTTAATATGTTTTGAGTTATCAACTATAGCGCCAACAGTAAGTCTTGAATCAAGAAGAAGAGTCTTAGGAATATCTCCAACCTGTTTTACATCAAGTTTTAAAATAAGTTCAACTATAAGAGCTATAATAATAGAAGCAAGAGACGCAGGGAATTTTGCATTTAATTTCTTAGGATAGATAATCATAATAACAACAACAAGCGCACCGAACAGCACTGCGTTAAGATCCGGTACAAATCCGTTTTCCCCGTATGATAAAAGCTTCTGTACAGCATTTTCGCCCTCAGAAACAGTACCAAAGAAGTTATCTATCTGTCCTAAAGCAATGATTATCGCAATACCCGACGTAAAACCAGTGATAACAGGTGCCGGTATGTATGATACAAGTTTTCCCACCTTAAGAACAGCAGCAATAATGAGTATCGCTCCGGAAATAAATCCCGCAAAAAATACGCCTTCAACACCATGCTTTGCTGCAAGGGAAAGAAGGATAGCAGCCATAGCACCTGTAGGACCTGAGATCTGATAGGAAGCACCGCCTAAAAGTCCTATAACTATACCAGCGATAATCGCAGTAATAAGTCCTGAAGCCGCATCTGCACCTGAGCTTACACCAAAGGCAAGTGCAAGAGGAAGTGCAACCGCTGCAACGGTAAGACCAGACATAAGGTCCGCAGATAATTTTTTTGCGTTGTAACCTGAAAATTCTTTTTTCAGATCACTTACATACTTTTTCAGCATTAAAAAAACATCTCTCTTCTGTATAATATTTTGATTTTTCACAACCTTTGATATTATAACACTTGAAGAAAGATGTTTCAATTATGAGAGTAAACAAAATTAACACATCATTGTACTGTTAATGCCTGCAAAATGCTAAAAATCGCATTTTCAAACACCTGAAAGGTCTCTTATAACAGCTGAAGCAATTATTAATCCGGCCACTGACGGTACAAACGCCAAACTTCCAGGGGCAATCTTTCCATGTTCGTCCGGACCGTTTATGTTTTCCGGTTTTTTTGTCTGCTCTGTTGAATACACAACCTTAAGATTTTTTACCCCTCTGCGTTTAAGTTCCGATCTCATTACCCGGGCGAGAGGACAAACTGACGTTTTATATATATCAGCAAGCTCAAACTTTGTAGGATCAAGCTTGTTGCCGGCACCCATACTACTGATAACAGGTACGCCGCTGCTTTTAGCCCTCATAATTATCTCCAGTTTTGCAGTAACAGTATCCACAGCATCCACAACATAATCATACTCTGTGAAGTCAAAATCATCTGCATTTTCCGGAAGAAAAAAACAATTGTGAACTGTAACCTTAACTTCAGGGTTTATATCCAGTATCCTGTCTCTCATCACCTCTGCCTTGTATCTGCCTACAGTTGAGTGCAGTGCGATAATCTGGCGGTTTATGTTTGTTATACTTACAGTATCCCGGTCTACAAGTGAGATACGTCCAACGCCGCTTCTTGCAATTGCTTCAGCCGTATAACCACCGACTCCTCCAACACCGAAAATTATAACATGAGATTTTTTCAGCTTGTCTGCAGCCTCATTTCCCAGAAGCATCCGGGTACGCTGAAACTGATCTTCCTCTGCATTGCTCGAATCACTTACATTTTTATACAACCGATACACCTCCTTACGTTATTAATATACCAATAATTGTTGATATTGTCAATTAGTTGTTAATATTATTAATAATTATTTTACAATCAGGAAATAAAAAAAGATTGAATTTTATTTAATTATAGTATATAATTATCTTGTTTGTAAATACGTGCTAAACAGATTTTCATATACCGACTCCGGATAGAAACACAGTATCATCCGTACATATCTACTACAAAAGGGGCGTTCTTATTTTGATTAATAAAAAGAAAGTAAACACTCATCTGCTGCTCACGATTTGTTCTGTCGCTTATTTTATCTGCTATGCAACAATAGTCATAACAAATAAAAATCAGGATTACAGTATCCAGTTTAATGATATGACTCTGAACATTGGCAGTCTCAGCGGAATTATAATCGCCTTGCAGATGCTCATATGCGTCGCCATGACACTCATAAGCCACAAAACCGGCGGTACTCTTGCACAGATGATGATGATTTTTTCACTGACTTCAATGGGTTCATTTTTGCTGACAAAGCGCAACCTTGCAGTTGCACCGGGAATTGCTATGCTGATTATGGGTCTTACCATAATTTCCATACTTAAGGTACAGCTGCGTCTTCGTGAAAAAGAAATTTATACGGACTATCTTACCGGATTATATAACAGGCGTGGAATAATAAACCGCCTTGAAAAACTTTCGTCGGGAAACAAACCTTTTTATCTGATGTATATCGACATAGATGAATTCAAATTCATAAATGACTCCTACGGTCACAAATCAGGAGATAAAGTCCTTCAGACAGTATCTGAAAGAATAAACTCTGTACTGGATAAAAAATGTCCTTTTGGAAGAATAGGCGGAGATGAATTCATAATCCTTCTGCCTCATCCAAATGATGCAGAAGACGTTGCTGAAAGCATATTAAAACTTATCAATCAGGAAATATACCTTGAAGCCAGTAATATCAGCTGTTATGTTACAGCAAGTATCGGTATAACCTCTTTCCCTTCTGACAGTAAAAATTCCGGAGAACTTATCAGATTTTCTGATATAGCCATGTATCATGCCAAGAAAAGCGGAAAGAACCGCATACAGTTCTTTAACCAGTCCCTCGAAGCACTAATGACCAGAGAATCTGAAATTGAAACCATAATCAAAGATGCTCTCGCAAAAAATCTCTTCGACCTGGTATTTCAGCCCCAGTTTGAAACAAATACGAAAAAACTTCGCGGATTTGAAACTCTCCTCAGACTTCTTCCAGACAATTATGAAGCAGCTACAACTGCTGAATTAATTACTGTTGCTGAAAAAACAGATCTGATCTTTGAGATAGATGATTTTGTTCTGGAAAAGGCTATATGCAGGTTTAGAGATACAGTTTACTCATGCGGACAAGATTTTACTGTTTCCATAAATGTTTCGGCTAAAAATATTTCCCGCAGTCATTTTGCAGAAAAGGTTCAGAAAACCCTTGAAAAATATGATTTCCCATCAAAATGCCTTGAGATCGAAATAACAGAATACTGTCTGGTACAGTCTCTTGAAACAACACTTTACAATATTCAGAAACTTAAGAACCTTGGTGTTCAGATAGCACTTGATGATTTTGGCACCGGATATGCCTCACTTTCATATCTTTCTAAACTTCCTGTTGATCTTCTTAAGATAGACAAAAGTTTCATCGACAGTCTCGAGTACAATAGTGTAAACAGCGATTTTATCAATGCTGTTATCTCTATGGGCCATCTTCTTGGATGCAAAGTAATTTCAGAAGGTGTTGAAACACAAGCACAGCTTGATATGCTAAAGCAGAAAAACTGTGACTACATACAGGGATATATATGGGGAAAACCACTCCGTTTTGAAGAAGCGGTACAATTATGTGAAAAGAAGTAATGCCAGCCGTTACACTCATTCCCCCCGAAAAGAGTGTAACGGTTTGTATTTAACAGAAAGGAGAATATGTCATGAAAGATTTGTCACTCCCTCAGCATTATGAAGATTCATGGTGCGAAATTTTCAAATAAAAAAATCACCGCTGAACCAGCAGTGATTTTTTTAAAGGAAATATGAGAAAAACACTATTTAGTGAGATATATCTTTATACAAAACATCAAGCAAGTTACTTTTGCAACTTGCTCATGTATAGGATTGGGGCGGAAGGATTTGAACCCTCGGAATGGTGGAGTCAGAGTCCACTGCCTTACCGCTTGGCGACGCCCCAGTCTGTTAATCATCTTTCGTCCGACGACTTTTATATTATACCACGTACTATTTTATTTGTCAACACATTTTATTTATTTTTTTCATCATTTCAGATATTTGTTGGTTTTCAACAAAAAACGCATAACATTATACACCAAACTTTAAATTCGAAATCAATCATCTTTTTTAAAGTGAAATTATTGTGAAATCTAAAAAAAACACTTGACTTTGTATCGATTAAATAATATAATAAAATCAGGTCGTTTAACTAAATTTAATTAACCTAACCATTTCTTACTATAAACCGAAGTTCCCGTTTCGGTTTTGTACTTTTTCATTTTCCCCTATTATTTTATCACTCATCATGCCGCATATGCTTCTCCCCCTATTGCATATGCGGCGCTTTTTATCTTCTTGACAAATGTATTTTACTTATCTTATAATTATACTAAGAATAAATATAGTGAACGTGTTTTTACGTTCACTATATTTTATTACAAATTTTTCACAGGAAAGGAAACAGGAAATGAAAAGATGTTTGTGTCTGATTATCATGATACTGATATGCACATCTGCTCCGGTATCAGTATGCGCAGAACAGGTGTACCCTTCAAAATACGACCTGCGCGAAAAAAATCTGATTTCCCCGCCGGCAGATCAGAACGAATCTTATACCTGCTGGGCTTTTAGTTTTCTGGGAGCATTTGAAACAAAACTCGCTAAAAGTCACCCTGAAGTAAACCTTTCCGAATGGTATATGACTCATTCAGCATTTACGGGAAACTACGGTTTTCCTGTTACATCTACACAGAGAATGGCTTCCGGTTCAGGTACTATAGCAGCTTCTGTTCTGACAGGCTGGAGAGGAATTGCCTTAGAAAAAGATATTCCTTATGGGACGGCAGAAGAAGCCATAAACAAATACAACATAAATAATCTCATAAATAACCGCACTTCACCCGATTATATATTAACAGATATACGCGGACTTGAACCATGGATCTCGTCACGAAAACATTATGATACGAATTACATAAAAGACATGATTTACTCTGACAGCTCAGTTTACTGTACCTGCACCACACAGGATAAATATTTTAATACTGCTAAAAACGCCCTTTATTGCAGCAATCCGGATTACACCTACAAATCAGATTCCGGATACCACTCTGTTTTACTGGTAGGATGGGATGATAATTTCAAAAGAGAAAATTTTCCAGAAAACTGCCGGCCGGAAAATGACGGTGCGTGGATTGCAAAGAACAGCTACGGGGCAGACTGGGGATATGACGGATATTTTTATATCTCCTATGAAGATCAGTCTCTCCTTGAAGCTGTCGCCTGCACAGGTGCTGAAAAAAATCCGTACCAGAACATCTATCAGCATGATGAATATGGCTGGTCAACATCTCTGTCATCAGAATTTATATGCAGTTTCTTCCCTGGCAGCATAAAGCCGGAGAAAAACGCAGGGCATATGGCCAACATCTTCCAGGCTGATTCCGACGAATATATCGCTGCTGTTTCTATATGCACGATTGAAGACGACGCCGAATACGAACTCAGCGTATATACCGGTCTCTCTGATATAAGCAGCCCTGTTTCAGGAACCGAAAAGTCATATTTATCGGGCAGACAGGCACATCGCGGATATCACACCGTAACTCTGACTGAACCGGTACCGGTAATGGCCGGAGAATATTTTTCCGTAGTACTTAAAATTATTAATCCATCTTCAGAATTTACCATTCCGATTGAAGCATGCATACAGATGCGGGATAAAAACAATGATAAGATTATTATTTCCAACATCTCTTCAATAGATAAGAAAATCCACAGAAATGAAAGTTTTATAAGCGAAGATGGGGTCAACTGGCATGATATTTTCATAACATCAAACGGAGATACACCTCTTTCTTACAGAATTAATGAGCAGTTTCTCCCTGATCCGCCTGAGGATGAATACCCGGAAAAGATGACCGGCGGTAACATCTGCATGAAAGTGTTTTCACTAAAAGATTTACCTGACATGCCAACTCCTGGTTTTGACATAAACAATGACGGTTCAGCAACAGCACTTGATATATCAGAGATGCTGTCACTTATCTCAGAGAAAAAATACATTGCGAATGCAGACCTTAACCATGATGGAGAGATTACCGCTGCAGACCTTGTTATTCTCATATCCGCCCTCTTAACATCGGATTGACAAACCGTACCGCTTATACTATAATTGAATATGTATCATTACAAATATACGGAGGACAAAAATGAAAAATCTATTAACAGCACTAAAAGGATTCGCACTTGGCATAGCATTCGTAATTCCGGGATTCAGCGGCGGTACCATGGCTGTAATTCTCAAAATATACGACAAACTGCTTGACGCCATATCTCTCAGCATACAAAAGCTTAAGAAGAACTTCGGATTTCTTCTTTTTCTGGCAATCGGAATGGGAGCCGGAGTATTTGCCACATCAGTAGGACTTTCATGGCTTTTCGAAAATCATCCTGTTCCTACCCGTCTCACACTGATTGGTATAGTTGTGGGAAGCCTTCCTATGATATGGAAAGAATGCACATCAGAACACAGCTTTAAACCGGTAAATATAATCCCGTTTATAATTTCTTTTGCAGTTATGGTTGTGATGTTTTTCCTTGAACGTTCAGAAACAGTCGAAACAGCTGCACAGACAGAATTCTCTTTTGGTCTGGCAATAAAACTTGCTCTGGGCGGATGTATCGCAGCTGTATCCATGGTTATTCCCGGCATAAGCGGCTCCCTGATGCTGACTATAATGGGGATGTACGAAACAACTATCACAGCGGTTAAGGACCTGAACATTGCACTCATTGCACCTATAGGCATAGGAGCAGTTATTGGCATTCTCACAGGTGCAAAGGTTATCTCCATACTTCTTAAAAAATTCAAACAGGGCACATATGCTGTAATTCTCGGCCTTATAGTCGGCTCCATTCTCACCATATTCCCTTCTGACTTCAGACTTAATGCAGACGGAATAATCGGTATAATCCTTGCTGTTATAGGGTTTATAATCCCCGTTCTCTTTGACAGAATTTCATCTGGAAAAGAAACTGAGAAAAAATAAAACATTCATAATCTGAAAGAAGGATTATTATGAAAAAATATCTTACAGCATATCTTGAATATATCGACAAATTACTTTCAGGTAACACTCCTCTCTCAGAAGAAATAAAAAAAGAACATCTAAGACAAATTCAGTTTATGCAGCATGAAAGACTTGTACACCTTATCGTTACCGTCCTTTTTGCTCTTATGATGATAATATGCACATCTGTACTGGTTATTACAGAAAGTCCTGTCTTCCTGCTGCTCACATTATTGATTCTTGTTCTTCTCATTCCATATATCATGCATTATTATTTTCTTGAAAACAGTGTACAGAAAATGTACCGTCAGTATAATGCCATGACAGATTCAAAACTCCCTGAACTCTGTACAGGCATGAGGAATTAAACATGAAAAAATCTATTTATTCGATAGTCATTGCTCCTTTTGTTTTTTCATTAATCCTCATATTTACAGCCTGGTACACTGTAGGGGTTGTTGAAAAAAATACTGCCGCTGCTGTTGCTCAGTTAAACATCACAAATCTGGTTTCCGATATAAATCATGATTACAGCGAATATGATTCAATAACTGACCAGCTGTGCAGAGAATATGAACTAAAGACACAGACCCTCTCTATTCTGATCTCACAAATGCCGAAAACATTAAGCGAAGATATGACTGCAGAGGAACTGCGAATAGTCTCCGGTGCTGACAAAATAATGATTGCCGACAAAACAGGACTTATCATCTTCAGTACTTCTCCGGAAGCCGAACTTGAATATGCAGAGGAGCAGTTCCGCGACGGTCTGACGAAGAAAAACTACTGCAGTACATCGATAACCAAATCAGAAAACGGAATTTATTTTGATGTTGCAGTATCACGCAGAAACGACAATGGGATAATAATCGCAAGGTTTATTAATCCTGCTATGAACGAAGTGATTAATTTCAGTGATTCATACCATGCTATAAAAAATACATCCGTCTTCAAATCGGGAATTACAGCCATCATCAATCTTCAGAACGGAAATTTTATAGCCCATACCAATCCGACACTTACCGGTACTGAGTGTGTTATCCCTCTTGAAAAATTCAGCGAACCAGCAGGTGATTTTTCATACCGGCATCATAGTGAACCATCTGTTGTATTTTATCAGTACTACGATGATGACACAGTAATTATCAATATTGTTTCCAAAAGTGAGATATACACCAAACGAACAACTGTTTTCACCTGGCTTGCTATTATCGACCTCCTGGTTTTCATTTCTCTCGTTCTTTCAATAAGGCAGTTCAATTCCAGACAAAAAAAATCGCAGTTCATTTAAGAACTGCGATTTTTTCATGTAAGACTATCCGGTTTAAGATCTTCAAGTGTTACATTTACATCATAATAATTTCTGTTTCTTACTATCGTAAGTTTAAGTTCGTCTCCCGCGCCACATTCTTTTATAAATTTTTTCAGGTCGTCAGCATTTGAAACAAGTTCACCGTCAACGCCAACTATTATGTCCCCTGCTTTTATTCCTGCTTTGTCAGCTGGTCCGTTTTTGTTCACACCAACAACCATAACACCGCTGCTGCCTGTTCCCTGCTGTGAAAGATCCCTGTAAGTAATTCCAAGCTGAGGACGTCCTGTTACATATCCGTAAGCTGTAAGATCGTCTATAATCTTTTTGGCATCATCTATCGGGATGGCAAATCCCAGGCCTTCTATAGTCGCTGACGAAGATGAGTATGACGAAGAAAGTTTCATCGAGTTTATTCCAATCACCTGACCGTATTCGTTAATAAGCGGTCCTCCTGAGTTACCTGAATTAATCGCCGCATCTGTCTGAATCAGCTTCATAGTTGTATCATTAACGGAAACTTCCCTGTCAAGACCTGAGATATACCCGGCTGTCAGTGTTCCAAACAAATCAAATCCAAGAGGATTGCCTATCGCAAGTGCCGGATCGCCTACTTTCAGGTTTTCTGAACTGCCAAATTCGGCCGCTGTAAGTCCTTCTGCGTCAGCCTTTAAAACTGCAAGATCTGTCTGCCTGTCATACCCGACTATAACAGCGTCGTATTCTGTTTCATCTGACATACGGACAGTAATCTTATTGCTTACACCATAATCATCGCTTGATATAACGTGCGCATTTGTAAGTATATATCCATCAGCAGACATGACAATGCCGGTGCCTGTTCCGGATACTTCCTTTGTTGTGGAATCCGAACCAAATCCCCAGAAATCATACGAAGGCTGCTCATACTGAAAAACAGAAGTTACTCCGACTACCGACGGGAGAACTTTTCTGTAAATAGCCTGTGTGGACATAGGTTCTGTTTTCTGCTGGATATTAACCAGACTGCTCTCTGTGAGCAGTTCTGTTTTTATTCCGTTATCAGAAGATCCTGTATTTTCTTTTGTTTCTGAAGCTTCAGAAGCATCATCCTTAGGGAGTTTTCTTGCCTCCTCCATATCATTACGTTCAGACGTACTGATAAAAGGAATACCGTTTTCATCTATATATCTGTATCCGGCAATTGATCCTACAGATACAGCTGCCATACACACTATAAATGCAATAGCTTTTACAGTCTTTTTAAAACCATTATTTTTTTTAGGAGGCTGACCGCCCTGGTTACCGTTATCTCCTGATGGATAACCGGATGTCTGAGTTTCATTTGTTTCCGGATTATAACTGTAATTATTATCAAACATAAGTAAGACTCCTTTTTTATTTCTTTTTTCTATATTTTATATTTTATACTTTTATGTGTAAATTATATGATAAACGAAAAAAAGTTTTCTATCTTTTCTTCAGGCAAAACAGATGTAAAATATTTTAGCGTTACTGTAATTTCCATGCTTGATATAAAAAAATTTAAATGATATAATATTTATTATCAAGTAACTCAGAAAGGAAAATACAGAATGATATTTATCCCAAAACAGGTTGTGACTGCACTGACAATGCTCTCTGAAGCCGGATTTGAATCATATATTGTGGGCGGATGTGTGCGTGATCAGCTTTTAAACCGCACACCAAATGATTATGATATAACAACAAACGCTCTTCCGGAACAGACTCAGGAAATATTCAGAGAGTTCAAATGTATCAATGTTGGAGCACAGCATGGTACTGTTGCTGTTATAATTGACAAAATGCAGATTGAAATAACTACATACCGTATAGACGGTGAATATAACGACAACAGACACCCTGACTCTGTAACTTTCTCCTCGAAGATCCAGGATGATCTTTCAAGACGGGATTTTACTGTAAATGCTATGGCGTGCAGCAAAGATGGCGATATAGTTGACTGTTTCAACGGAAAAAGTGATCTCGAAAACAGGATCATAAGATGTGTAGGTGAACCTGACAAGAGATTCGGTGAAGATGCACTGCGAATAATGCGCGCAGTAAGATTTGCCTCGCAGCTTGATTTTGAAATAGAGCCCGAAACAGAAAAATATCTGTTCTCACTCAAAGATACTCTTAAACATATATCCGCTGAACGTCTCAGAGTTGAACTGGATAAACTGCTGTGCGGAAAAGCCGTTTTCAGGGTCCTCTTAAAATATCATGAAATAATTGAAGTTTTTATCCCGGAAATATCCCGTATCATAGATTTTGACCGTCAGGGCATGCATTCACACTCTTTATGGGAAAATACAGCAGGTTCTGTTGAAAAAGCCCCGATTAACCCTGTCATAAGACTTACAATGCTTATACATGACATCTCAGAACCTGAATGTTTCAGCACTGATAAAAAACAGGAAGATAATTTTGAAAACCACCAGTTACTTGGTGCACAGACTGCTGAACGCATACTAAAACGTCTGAAATACGATAATAAAACAATCAAATCAGTTACAACCCTGATAAAATATCACCATATCAAGCTAAAAACCAGACAGGATATAAAAAAACTTCTCTCAAAAACAGGACCTGAGATGTTCCGGCTCCTCATGGATGTACAGAAAATTGATATGCTCTCTGAAAATAGCGGTGATTCATCCTATACAAACGATATTTCGTGGGCAGAGAAAACAGCCGAAGACATTCTTAACAAACACGAGTGTCTTAGTATAAAGGAACTTGAAATAAACGGAAACCAGCTTATGAATGAGGGATATACCGGAGCTGCTATAGGTAAACTACTTAACAGTATGCTTGAAGAAGTACTTGAAGACAGGCTTGAAAACAGTTACGACTCACTTATAGAGTATGCAGAAAAGTCAAAAAACCATTAACGATATAACTTTTTAGGTTCACAAATTATACATTAAGTAAAATTATATATATAATCAAATAAAATAAATGTTAAGATAATATGTAAGTAAATTAAAGATAAAAAATCAGTAATTCTAATAGTTTAAACCACAATTTGCCTTGAATTATCTTGTGTATAGTGATATAATATTCAATGTTAAACAGGTATAAGGGATGCATTGGTAAAAAATATGATCCGAAGAAAAATTACTAATCTAAGTGATACATTTAAAGAAATATTCGAATAATCTGAGAACAAAAAAGAGAGGTGGATGACCGTATTTTACGGTTATATTACTATGCTAAAGAAAATTCTGGTTTCAATTATGAGTTTACTAATTGCAATTCCGCTTGTATCATGTGGTAATCTCAATGATTCAGCTTCTTATAACGAGGGAGAAGAGTGTACGATAACCCTGTCATGGTGGGGCGGAGATGAGCGTCATGAGGCTACAAAACGAGCTGTAGAGTTATTTGAAAGCAGACATCCTGAAATACATGTAGAAACTGACTGTGGAAACTGGGATGGTTGGAAAACCAAAGTATTCAGTGAATATGATAATGGCAGATGTGCAGATGTTATACAGGTAAACTATGACTGGCTTGTAAATCTGTCATATAACGGTGATGGATTTTATGACCTTGAGAAACTTGACAAATATATAAACTTATCATATTTCAGTGAAGATGTACTTAGATTCGGAAGAAGAAATGGCATTCTCAATGCTATTCCGTTTTCAATAACGGGAAGAACTGTTTTTTTAAACAAGGAAGCATATGATAGTGTCGGAGTTCCAGCGCCAAGAACATGGGAAGATCTTTTTTATGCTGCCCCAAAATTTAATCAGACCGGAATCTATCCTCTGGAAGCAGATAACGGCTCAGGTACAACTGCCTTTTACATAGCTGTTGTATATGAGCAGCAAAAGACAGGACATCAGTTTATCACAGATAATGGTGAGATAGGATTTGATGTTGACGAACTTGCAGACGCACTCTCATTTTATAAGAAACTTCAGGATAACGGAGTTGTCAGAAGCGTCACACAAATGGAAAATGATCCATCATCTAAAACCCTTTATGAGTCTGATACCTGGATTAACGGAAGAGTAGCCGGTATATTGGAATGGGGAAGTTCAGTAGCTAAATATCAAAAAGCATTTGGGGATCCGAAAACCCTTATATCGGGAAATCTCATTACAATTCCTGATGCAAAAAGTACAGGATGGATGTATAAGCCATCACTTCTTTTTGCAATAAGCAAGGATACAGAATATCCTGTGCAATCTGCCATGCTTCTTGATTTTCTTTATAATGATCCTGATTGTGCTAACATTCTTGGAACCACAAGAGGGATACCAGTTTCATCAGCAGCCCTTGCTGTACTTGAAAATAACGGCGGTCTTTCAGGATTGACTTATGATTCATATAATTCCCTTATGAACAGTGACCCGATACTTATCAGTCCTTACTTTGAAAACGCAGAGATGCAGAAATACTACAGAGACGCTATTGAAGCAGTTTCACTTGAAATTCTTACTCCTGAAGAAGCTGCGCAGGGTATCTACGCTAACATAATATACACTCTTGGCAATATCAGGGAGGGCAAGTGAAATATGAAAAATTCATTAAAGATGAGATTTTCAGTTGCATTTTCCTGTATTGCTGTATCTGTAATAATAATCTGCTCGCTTTCAGCATATACATATGAGATACTGATAAGCAGACTGGCTGATTATTCTTTATCTTTGTCTGAACTTAATGAATTCCGTTTTCAGTTTGGGGAATTAAACAATGTTATTGATGAGTACCTTGAAAGCGGCTCTGTTGAGAGCAGAGAAAAGTACGGTGATATCAGAACAGAAGTGACTGATTTATGTGAAAAAATAAATCAGGAATACTCATCAGGTGATGATGACATTCAGTCATCGCTTGCCGTTTCTGTATATTCAACCTTTTCTAAATATATTCAGCAGACAGATGAGATTATTAATTCAGTAGATCGTGATAAGGCCAGGAAACTCTTTAATAACAAATATTCCAAAAATTCCGGCTATATAGATAATTATACTGAAAAACTTATTTCCAGCCGTTATAAAACAAGCGAGGAGACTCTTGAAGAAACAAACGATAAAATAATCATTTTCAAGGCTGTTCTTGTTTTTGTACTTGCTGGATTTTCTATGCTTATTATCGGACTTGCCATAATGGTATTCAAAGATGTAATAGCGCCAATAGAAAAATTATCAAGACAATCAAAACAGATAGCAAACTTTAATTTTGATATAAACATTGATATTCCGAAAAACAGTAATGAGATATCCGTTCTTTCCGAAAACTTCAATAACATGAAAAACAGTCTTAAGGAATTTTTTGAAACAAACGAAAAAAATATCCAGGTATTAGATGAACTGTTGATACACTTTGAAGGAAATGAGGAATTTAAGGATTATATAGACAACCACAGAGAAGTAAATGATGCGATTTTCAGACAGGCAAATATCGATCATGTATCAGGAACAATGAATTATAAGGCCTTTATGCACTGTGTAAGAGATGATATAAGTATTATGGATTCGGAAAAAAACTGTGCTGTTGCAGCTGTTGAGATAGTGAATTTTTCTGAAATCAGCAATATTGTTTTGGATGGTGCTGATGAACTCCTCAAATCAACTGTGAAACACCTGAATTATGTTCTTGAAAAGTCAGGATATGTTGCCAGAGTATCAAAAGGAATGTTTTTATTATTTATTCCTGACACAAATATGTCAGAAGATATTGATAAGATTTGTGCGGATATAATAAACGCTATTGATGGTGAATTTGTATATCACAAAGTTAAACAGCATGTTTTGGCAAGGGTAAATGCACTTGTCAGCCATTCCCCTAAGTCAGAGAAAATGATGGTCAATTTTGTAATTAACGGACTCGAAAATATTGAACCGGGAAAATACGGAATTTCGGAAGGTTATTTTTAAAGCAAAATGCTGACTGCAATAATATAGGGTTCTTACGCAAAGTTTATACAGGCTGTATTTAAATGCAACGTTATCGATCTTAATAATTTACGATTACCAAACCGGGCATTTAATTAATGTACAATTCCTGGCGTAAGAACCCTTTTTTTATTATCAGTTGCTTTTTACATTTTCAGTCGACTGCCTGAACACAAGACGATGCGGGAGGCAAACTCTGCCGCTGTTTTTATTTCCGTTTATATTTTCTATAACAAGTTCTGCAACTTTTTTTCCTATATCGAAGCAAGGCTGTTCAACAGATGAAATTGAAGGGGAATAAATTTCTGTCATCCGTATATTATCAAATCCCATTACTGAAAATTCACGTCCGATACTGAGATTAAGCTCAGCAGCTTTTTTTATTACGCCGGCTGCAAGAAAATCCGAAACTGCAAAGACAGCCGTTGGCGGTTTTTCCATTCTGGCAAAAATCTCAGCCGCCTTCATTCCGCTGCTGTAATCATACGAGCCCTGATAAAGATATTTTTCGTTAAATTCAATACCATGTTCCTTAAGAGCACGCATATATCCCTGTTCACGTTCCACCGATGAAGGCGCTCTGACATCTGTTGAAACCATTGCAATATCTGTATGTCCTATCGAGATAAGGTAGCTGACTGCATCATACGCTGCTTTTTCATTATCAATCATTACTGTGAGGACTTCTTCAGCACCCTTGAGGGGTTCACAGCATAGTGCAACGCAATAGTGCTGTGACAGTTCCTTCAGTTCATCACTTCCGAGTACTGTTCCCATAAGAACTGCAGCGTCCACCGTTCTGTTCTTAAGCATCTCCAGAAGTCTCTGTTCATTTCCTATATAACTGTTTGTAGTACTCATCAGAACATCGTATCCCTGCTGAACGGCAGTATCCTGCATTCCATGGAGAATTTCACTGTAGTATGTATGTTCTGTTGAAGGAATAAGCGCAAGGATAACGTTGGTCTCACGTTTTCGAAGATTTCTTCCAAGAAAGTTAGGCTTGTAGTTAAGTTCCTTTATAGCCTCATTTACCTTTTCAGTTGTTTCCGGAGATACCACAGCACTGTTATTAAGCACCCTTGAAATAGTAGCAACTGAAACCCCTGCCAGTTTGGCTACGTCCTTAATTGTAACTTCCAAATCATTTCTCTCCTGTTCCTGTTTTTTATAAATATACGTTTAAAACGATTACATTTAACTGTCTCCTTAATTATAGCAAATTATTTTATAAAAATCAAATATATATTTCGGATATGTCCGCAAAATATGTTACTATTCAAAATTAATGTTATTTAGTTAATCTGAGATACAATTTCTCTTATGACTAATTTATCTTACCGGATCTTATATCAGTTGATGTAAACCGCATCGGCTGTTTCTGCCGCTGATCATATCAATATTTTCGTTTACGCTGATAAGTAAATTCAAAACCCCGGAAATCATCACTCTGATATCCGGGGCTGATATTTTGTTTTAACGGCAGTTTTGATTCATCAGAACAATACATCCTTGAAACACACGTTAGGTCTGTTTTCATCAAAATTCCATGTGTGATAGGCTCCGCCCTTGCAGAATTCGTATTCACCGCATTTTTCACAGTTTTCACATGAATTGCCTTTTCTGAAAATCTGGAATCCGTTTTCCCAGACATCTTTGAATCTGTCTCTGAAGATATTGCCCATTACAAATTCAGGTCTTCTTTCGATATCAAGACAGGCCGTGATATCGCCGTTACTCATGATACTTGCAACTTCCTTCCCGGCTCCGCAGTGGAAATACCAGTCACGTACCTCGTGTTCGTAGTCCATGCCGAGATAATGTTCGCATCCGTATGTAACAGGTTCACCTGCAATACGCTTGTTCCTGATATATTCAAACATGCGTACATAGTCTTCTTTTGTCATAAGAAGGTGAGGGAATTCTTTTGCTCTTCCTATAGGATCAATATTGATTATTCTCCATGAGTCTATATCCATTTTGTTAAAGATCCTGTAGAGTTCATCAAGCTGATCAATGTTTTCATGGGTAACAACTGTTGTTACCTGTATATGTTTAAATCCGCCTGTTTTTATGAGGTTCTCCAGACCGTTCATAGCTTTCTGCCAGCCACCCGGAGTTCTTCTGAATGCATCGTGAGTTGCTTCAGTACCATCTATGCTGACAGAGATCGTCTTCATTCCTGTGCGTCTGAGATCCTTTGCAACATCGGGCGTGATAAGGATACCGTTTGAAGTCATCCCCCACAGATATCCCTGTTTGTTTGCATCATCCATTATTTCAAAAAAATCGTTTCTTACAAGCGGTTCACCGCCTGTAATACAGAGAGTAAACTGTTTTGTATCAAAGTCCTCGGCAATCTGCTTAAGTACATCATGGTACTGTGCAGGAGTCATCTCATCAGCTCTGACATCTCCGCATCTGCTTCCGCAGTGAAGACAGCGTTCGTTGCAGCGGAGTGTAAGTTCAAGAAAAAGATGTCTCAATGTGTTTGTACGCGTCGAATCAAGAGCGCGCATATCTGTTTTTTTAGCCATTATATTAAGCATCAGTTCACCTCATCACTGCTGTTTTCATTCCAGAGGGATTCAAAGTATGAAGGCGGTCCGTAAACACACTGAACTACCGTTTCAGGAAACGCTGACGGTTTTTCGGAAACAGTTGTTACTTCCGGTTCATCAGTATCTTCATCAGAAACAGAAGTTTCCCCATATTCATGCTGCAGTACTTCGTCCGTTGTTTCTGTTACCGGATATGTTCCGTATGCAGGCTGTGTCACATATTCTGTAAGTGTGGTAATTGCTATCGGAGGACCATAAGTTGTCTGAGGCATATCAGTAACTTCCGGATCTGTAATTTCAGTAACTATTATTTCCGGATTATCATCGCGGTCATCCGGATAGACATTCTGAACATCAGGAATCTTTCCGAACAGATAACGCTGAAATGTTCTGATGTCATCGGGAGTGAGTATTCCATCTCCGGTTACATCTGCATAATCAGGCTGGTTTCCGGAATTCCCGTCATCAGTAACCTGTGCTTTTAACATCACAAAGTCAAGGATATCTGTTTTTCCGTCATTGTTTATATCGCCGGAGAGTGCCGGCGGCGGCCCGTACACTCCTGCAAATTCGGAAGCGTTCGAAGATACGAGCGTTTCGCCCTGCAGAGCTACAGCTGCAGAAAGAAGTGCTGAAGTGAACATGGTCTTTCTCGTTTTTTTCATTGTAAAATTCCCCTTTCAAAAAATTCTTATATAATTAATACTTTTTACTGTGCCAAAACGCTACATAAAAAACAAAAAAATCTATGTAAATTGTACCATATCAATCAGGAAAAAGTCAATCATAACATAATCCGCATTTTTCACTTTTTTAGACTTGATTATTCATGCGTTTTCCTGACTCCGCAAAATATATTATAGACAATTATTTTTTTATATGTTATAATGACTCTATGAATACCCAAAAATAATTTATTAGGTTACTTTAAAACAAAAGGCGAAAAAATGATTAATACACTCAAACCATTACAAAAAAGAGTATTTATTCTCTTTACCATTCTAAGCATAATCTGTATATGTGTCATTTTTCACAGTAAAAATATATATGCTGATGACAACACTCAGGCGGTAATTCTGGAAAATGATTTTGAAACTGAATCTGAAGAATGGATTCCTTTTGAGGATGGAGTAAAATTAACCCTTGACAATTCCCGGTCACATAACGGAAACAAATCCCTTAAGACTTATGATCGTGTGAATGCATTTTCCGGTCCGTCCATAGATATTACTGACAAGGTAGCTTTCGGAAACACTTATTCTGTTTCGCTGTGGTTTAATTACAGCAATACAGATTCCGATATATCCATAATAACATTAAGATCCATACTCAGCGACGGATCAGAATATTTTGACAACATATGCTATCATCAGAATTCCAGTCCGGATACATGGACTTATCTGGAAGGAACATTTTCTATCAGGGAAAAAACTGTTCAGGCTGTTCTGTACGTTGAATCAATGTATGCTGGCAGCACAATATGGATAGATGATTTTACTATGTCATGCACAGAGGACAACACTTCAAGTTCTTTGGAAGCATCATCACTCAGGCTTAGTCCCGGAGAAATCAGAACATTCTCATTTGAAAACGAAATTGAAGGCTGGAAAGCTTTTTCCTACAGGTATGCGCCAAAAATCACACGTTCTTCTACTGTAGCCACAAAAGGTGAACATTCACTTTACGTTTATGACAGAACTGAATGCAGAGACGGTGTTGCCTTTGATATAAGCGGTCTTGAAAAGTCAAGAGAATACAGTTGTACAGCGTCAATAACTTTTCTTGACAAGACCGTTGATAGAGAAACCTTTTCTCTGACTCTGGAGTATTTTGTAGGAAATGTACGCTACAATCTCCTGATTGACACACATGAGGTACAGCCTATGAGCTGGTCATCGCTGGGGATGAACAGTAAATTTACTATTCCTAAGGAAGCAAGAGATCCTTTACTGATAATATCAACCGTAGTTCCTGAAAATGAAACCGAATATACACATATATCATTCTACATAGACGAAATCAGTCTGGAAGAACTCTCCATAACGAACAGAAACAATAAAATAAAGAACATTATCATTATCTCCGTTTCTCTTGTGATTCTGGCGATCATTCTCATTATTACCGGCATCTTTATCGTCCGCAGAAAAAAAATCAAACATCACTCTGAAAGATGCACAGACAGATGCTATGACACATGCATACAACCGAAACGCATACGAAGATACACTTAATATTTTCATCAAATCTCCAAAAAAATGCAAATCATATTACTTCGCAGTCTGTGACGTAAACGGACTGAAAAAAATCAATGATGAACTGGGACACAGTTTCGGAGACAAATGTATTGTAAAATGCGCCTCAGTTCTCCTGTCCATCGTAAAAGAACCGGAAGGAAAAGTATTCAGAACCGGCGGTGACGAATTTATATGCATTTCCAAAAAAAATCTTGAAAAAGAAATCAGAGAAGCACTAAAAAAGGCCGAATCTGAAGAAAAAGACTATCCATTTTCTGCAGCTGTCGGGTTTGCTTCGTACAATCCGGATGAAGACGGAAAAGAACCTGATGTTCGTGATATTATAGTGCGCTGTGACAAGCAAATGTATATAGACAAGAAAAAGTATCACTAACACATTTATCCACCAATTAACTAATGTGCTGTAAAAGGCATATATTTAATGTGCATTTTTTCTAAATATGTATATGGACAAATTTTCATAAAAATGATATACTTTTTAATGGGTATTTTACAGAGGATTAATGTATGTTATATCATTTTACAAAATTATAAGCATTGATAATAAAGGTGGTAAAATATTTATGAAATTTAAAAGTCTTTCTCTTCTGGCAGGACTGGTTACATCGCTGTATATGTTTTCTCCTGTTACTGCGGCGATAAGCTATGCTGAAGAAGAAGAATCAGAAACAGCGATATTTTCCGATGATTTTGAATCAGATGTGATTTCATCATGGTCTGTACTCGGCGGTAAAGGAACACTTTCTATAGATACTGAACATGCACAGTCAGGCAGTTCCAGCCTTAAGATAGCAGAAAGAGAACAGTTCTTCAACAGTCCTTCATTAGCTTTGGATTCATACTTTGAAGCTGAAGAAACATACCGTGTATGCGGATGGCTTTATCACGAAAGCAGTCAGACTGAGGCCATAAGCTGTACATTAAGATTTTCTGATTCAGTAAACGTAGATTCATACGCAGGAGTTGCTACAATCGATGTAGAACCTGAAACATGGACTTATTTTGAAGGAACTGTGGAAACTCCGGAAGATCTCAGCTCAACGCTACTGTATTTTGATTGTCAGAATGTAGAACTCGAATACAACATCGATGATATACGTGTGTACGGAAAAAAACCTGTACAAAGTAACGGAAACGCCGGTGCTGCTGACAAATCTCATAAAACTGACAGCTATGTTTTCGATTTTGAAAACGGATTTAATGAATGGGCAAATCGAGGCAATACACGACTTATCAGAACAAATGACCAGCATCTATCAGGAAATTACTCGCTTTTCTCTACAAACAGAGAAAAAGTCTGGTCCGGACCTACGGTATCAATTGACAGTATAGAACGCGGTAAAGAATATACTTTTGAATCCAATGTTTTTTATGATGAAAAGAAAGCCAGAGATACACAGGTATTTCTCATGGAACTGCAGTACTCATATAACGGAAACGAAGTTTATTCACGCATTGCTTCATGTGAAGCTGTAAAAAATGAATGGGCCAATATATCCGGCGTCTTTACTGTCCCGGAAGGTGCTACAAATGTTATGCTTTATCTGCAGACTGAAAATCCTGCGGAAGGCGAAGTAGCAGTTGAAGAAGATCTTATTTCTTTTTACATTGATGACATTTCTGTATTAAGAAGTGACATGCTTTTAAACAATAAGACAATTATTACGGTTTTAATCATAACTGGTGCAAGTATCCTCGTTCTGATGTTCCTCTTCATAATAATAAGAAAATCTATAACAAACAAAAAAGATAATAGTGAAAACATGGCAGCGAGTGAAGTAATAAGCAACTTTGACAAGGAACAGAAAATAACACCTGATACAGATTCAGACGCTGCGAAGAACAAAACTGAAGAAGTTCCTCCGAAAGCACCGGAAAAATCAGAAGAAAAAACTTCCGGAGACAAAACTGCAGAAAAGACATCAAACAACAGCAAAAAATCCGGTAAAAACAAATCAGGCGGTAAATCAGGCCAGAATAACACGTCAAAAAATAATTCACAGAAAACTGAAAACAGTAAAGAATCCAAAAATCAAAACACTGAAAAGACAGATAAGTCTGATAAAAAGGAAAAAGTTTCAGAAACTTCAGATACACAGAACAAATCTGGCGAAAGTACAGATAATTCACGTGCGCGTGATATATTCAACATTGAAACTTTCTCATATGACGAAGATTCCATTAAGTCAGAGGACGACAACCCGCTTGACTCACCTTTTGAAGGGTTTTAATAACATAAAATAGACCGGACATTTTTGTCCGGTTTTTTTTGATATTGTGTGTTGTTATATTTCACATAAGAACATCGTAACAATTTTGCATTTTTTATATAGACAAGCTGTACAATTAATGTTATAATATTATTAACATATTGGCGAAAGCAACACATTTTATTTTTATTTATGATGAATAGCGAGGGGATTATACTATGAAAAGAAAGATACCATGCATTTCTGTTGTACTGGTTATGCTGATGACTGTACTTATGCCATTTGACAAAATGATATCATATGCAGCCGAAAATGACGCGATTCTTTATACACGCGACTTCGAAGATGAAAACCTCAGCGGATGGGCCTCATTAGGCGGAGACGGAAAAGTGGTTCTGTCAGATGAGGCAGCTCACAGCGGTGAAAAATCGCTTAAGGTAATAGAACGTGTAAAATCATATAACGGTCCGTCAATATCACTTGAATCCTTTGTTATGCCTAACAATACCTATACGTTTTCTTCATGGGCATATCATAACAGCGACTCAACAAAAACCTTATCATTGGTAGCAAAGTACCTAGACTCCTTAGGTTCACCTCATTATGTACCGATTGAAACTGTTGACGTTGAGAAAAACCAATGGGTAGAGATCGCCGGGACAATTGATTTTCCTGAAGATTCTATGGGATACTTAATTTACTTCGAATGCTCTAATGCAGAAGTTGACTTCTATGTAGATGATATCACCATAACAGGGCCACCGGTTAACGAAAATAAGGGCAAAGATGAAGATGATGGCAGTCTTTACAGCTTTGATTTTGAGAACGGAAATGAATTCTGGTCAGCACGAGGCTACAATAGAGTAGTCCGTACTGACGAATTCAGCTATACCGGAACACATTCCATATATACAACTAACCGTGAAAAAGCATGGAACGGTCCGACAGTCAATGTAGACGATATCAGACGCGGCGTTGATTACTTCTACTCTGCATATGTAATGTATGACGGACAGGAATACGAAGACGAGCACGGATTTCGAATAGAAGTTTCGTACAACATAAACGGCGAAAACATTTATCAGCTGATTAAAGAAAAAACACTTAAAAAAGGCAAATGGACACGAATAACAGGTACATATACGCTTCCTGACAATGCTGCTGATGTATTTTTCTATGTACAGACCTCGAACATTGAAGAAGGCGAAACAGCAGATATAAACGACTTGATGTCATTCTATACTGACACAGTAAAGATTACTGAAACATCATTAATTCACAGGCAGACAGCACTTATAGCACTCTCCTGTCTTGCAGGAGGAATAATAATATCACTTGTTATCGGTTGTATCTGCAGTACTGTTATTAAAAAGAGTGCAAAGAAAAAAGCCACACTCAAATCAATATCAAGAGATGCAATGACAAAGGCCTTTAACAGAAATTCATACGAAAAGAAATTAAATGAACTAAGTCAGAATCCGGAACTCTGCAAATCCCTCTGCTTTGCCCTCTGCGATGTAAACTTCCTCAAATATATAAATGACAACCATGGCCACGAAAAGGGCGATGAAGCCATTAAACGCTGTGCAAAACTTCTTATGGAAACTGTAGGCAGCCGCGGCGAAGTGTACAGAACCGGCGGAGATGAGTTTGTATGTATAGTTAAGGAACCTATACAGTCTGATATAGCAGGGGCAATAGAAAAAGAATCCAAAATTGACGAAGGCTATCCTTTTGCTGTAGCAGTCGGATTTGCTGAATATGATTCTGAAACAGACGGAGATTCTCCTGATATAAAAGCTATTATGGAACGCTGCGATCAGGAAATGTATGCGAACAAGCAGGAAATAAAGTCAAAGAACAAAAAATTCTCCAGAAAATAGCTAACGCTAACCCCTCCGGACTAATTCGGAGGGGATTTTGTGCAAATAACAGATATAATACTGATTTTTGTTTACCGCAACGTATATATTGACGAAAGAACACGTTGAATGATATAATTATAGTGAAGAAAAAAAATTTGGACTAATTATTATATTTTTCGTTTATTACCGGAATAATTGTTGCATATATACATTTAAAAGAAGGAAGGTGAAAATTAATGAGAAAAACACTACACACAATATCAGCTATATTAATCACATTAATAATATTTACGTTATCACCGGCTATCCGAAAAACAGAAATATCATCCGATGAAGCAATATTAAGTTACGACTTCGAAGACGGAGATTTTGGTAACTGGTTCCCTCTCGGCAATCAGTCAAAACTTACAATTGATTCAAGGCACAGCCGAAAAGGAAAAACCTCTCTATATGTATCAGAAAGAGAAGCCGCCTGGAGTGGAGCTGCACTAAATGTAGACGATCTTCTGAATCAGGGAGAATCATATCATTTTGAGGCTGCGATTCATATCGATTCGGATGTCAGTCACAAAATATCATGGACTCTAAAGTATGAACTTAACGGAAGCGTTGAATATGTAGGTATTGGAAGTATTGACGCAGGATCTGTAGGATGGTCAGAGATAACTGGCGATGCTCTTATTCCGGAGGGTGCGAACGATGCGATTATTTATTTCGAAGCCGATGATGCAAGCGTAAACTTCAATATAGATGTTCTGAATATTTCAGGGACTGAGAAAAAGGTAACTGACCCTCCAAAAGATGAAGATGCTATTTTCGAGTACACATATGATTTTGAAAACGGACTGGACGGCTGGAAATCACGCGGGAATCCGACCGTTGAGTGTTCCGGCGACTTTAGTTATAGTGGCAGCAGCTCACTCCATGTAACAAACCGCAGTTCTGTCTGGAACGGTCCTACAGTAAATATTTCATCAATGATTAAAGCAGGAATAAGCTATCAATATACTGCCTATGTTATGTACAATGAAAGAATATACGAAGATGAGCACGTATTCTTACTTGAACTTCAGTACAACTATAACGGCGAAGAAGTATATAAGACCATAAATGAAAAATTACTCCAGAGGGGAAACTGGTCAAAAATAGTAGGTGAATTTACTGTACCGTATGGTGCCAAAGACATTCATCTGTACGTTCAGACTCAGAATACTGAAGAGGGACAGGCCCCTGACATAAACGATCTGATGAACTTCTATATAGATGACATTACCATCATCGACAGTACCGTAATGCACAGAAACGAAATGATCATGAACATATTCATAGCTGTTGTTTCAGTTCTAATACTTATCTTATGCATCTTTATCGCTTTATTTGTAAAACGTAAACTTCAGGAAACGCAGGATGTTCTCGATTCAGCTGCCAAAGACTCAATGACCGGAGCGTTAAACAGAAACAGCTATGAGGAGCAGATTAACTTTTACACTCAAAATCCAGACAAATGCAAAAACATATTTATAACAATCTGCGACGTTAACTTTCTCAAGTATATTAACGATAACTATGGTCACGATAAGGGCGATGATGCAATCAGGAGATGCGCATCGGTGCTTTTAAGCACCGTAGGAAAGAAAGGCAAAGTCTACAGAACAGGCGGTGATGAGTTTGTATGCATCACAAATAACGATGTATCGGAAGCAATAAACAAAGCACTTGAAACTGAATCAGGCAATTATAAAGGGTACCCGTTTGCAGCAGCTGCCGGGACATCCTCATACGATCCGGAAGAAGATGCTGCACCGGATATTAAAGAAATTATATCAAGAAGTGATCTTCATATGTACAGGAACAAACAGCTGCTTAAAGAACAAATGAAAAAATTCTATGGAATTGAATAAATAAAAACATTC
>JAEDJV010000127.1 GCA_016296165.1 Oscillospiraceae bacterium
TCCCTCGGAAAGACCCTGGTCATTTGATCACCTTTGAATTAAGGTATTGTTTGGAAGAGGGTGAAGGGGCAGGATATTTTCAAACCATAGGTTATATTAATCAAGATATTGCTCCGTCAGGATGGTCGACTATTTCCAAAAATGTATCTACTCAACCTGGATATAATTCAATTTCGTCAAGTTCTGTTTGCGTTCATAAGTCGACAGCATCCGGACGACAAATGGGCGCAGATGCCATACAAGTAACTATAAGTTATTAAAAGGAGTGTTCACAATGAAATTAAAATTGATCTCAGTATGCGCAAGTGTAGTATTGGCCGCAAGTGCTATATTAGCTAATGGAATAAAAGGAAATAATACAGGTGCCGAACAAAATGATGAAAATATCTCTACTAAAGTACAGATTTCATCTAAAAATGTTCCTGCAGATGTATCGAATACCCAAAAAGAAATTTATAATTGTTCAAATCGAATTTTAAAAGAATCAATAGCACCAGATAAATCAACTAAAAATGATGTATTTTATATGATGCTAAACAGCATAGATTATTTTGACAAAGCATCTGGAAAAATGATGTTTAAGTCATACAATAGTGAATATATTGATACAGTAGAATTTCAAACGATAATTTCTGAAGTTGAATCATATTCTGAATATAAAAGTTATAAATCCAAAGAATCATTAGAATTAAACCAGCCTGAAGTTGTTAATAAACAGTACTGTAACAAGGATAAACTCATGATTTTATATCCAAATACAAAAGAATATTTAGATAAACCAGAGTGGATAGTTTCTTGGAGTGATGTATGTAGTATTCCTGATTCAGACAGAGTTTCTTTTATTGATAATGTGCCTTGTTATAATTATCGTTCAAACCCTCTAAATGTTACTATGTCAAATATGTGTTTGTTTCCTCAGGAATTTGCATTTGGTTTTTTAGAAAACCAAGACAACTGGGAAATATCAGGGATTGTTGATGTTTCAGGAAATGAGTGTTATTTAATAAAAGGAACACTTTCTCCTGATTATGGTTCGAAGTTTAATGTTACTTATTTTGAATTTATGGTTTCAACAAAGAATGGTGCACTTGTTCGTTATGAAGGCTTTGATGAAAACAATAAAATAACAAATTATATGTATACAGATAATCTTAAATTTGATAGTGAGTCCGAAGAGATAAAAGAATATTCTGAAAATATTATTTCAGAGTATTCTAAAATTAATTAACTCTGACAATTTCATTACACTTGGAAAAATTAATTACGATGGAAAAACAGATATTACAGACCTTTCCGAACTTTCACTCGCACTTGTAGGTGATAAGGAATTGACAGAAGTGCAGCAGGTATCAGCAGACGTAGACAGAGCAGTAAAGCTTGCGGACCTTGCAAAGTTCAGGCAGTTCCTCTCCAAGCAGATTACATCGCTCGGATAATAACTGACAACATATCAATATAATAATTGCTCTTGAAAACAGTAGTACTGGAGTTTCCCGTGCTACTGTTTTTTATGTACGGACAATTATCACCTGCACTTGCATAGTTATCTCTATATGCAGTATAATGTTATGTGAACGTTACATACTGAAAAAGAAAAGGTGGATCTAATGATTTACGGATACTGCAGAGTATCTACCAAAACTCAAAATATTGAACGTCAGGAACGAAATATAAAGACTCTGTACCTAGATGCTGCTAAAGAGATTATCAGAAAGCACAGCAAGACATTCGGCGGTAGTCTGTCAGATAAATAAATTATATCACATCAGACAAGGGAGCAGAATATTATGAGTCCGTTTTTTTAAATTAAGTATTGTGTTTTATCAAAATCTGTGGTATAATTACTAATGTAAGTCAATTTTAATATGTTTCCGTAGCTCAGCAGGATAGAGCGACCGCCTCCTAAGCGGTAGGTCGGGTGTTCGAATCACCTCGGAAACGCTTGTAGCCGCAAAGTTTCTCAGCGGCTTTTTTAACAGTATCCGCATATTTTCAGTGCGACACCATTGTCATTATTTGATGGAATTATTCCACTGGCAGCATTTTTGACTTCTTCTTTAGCATTTTCAACAGCGTAGGATTCATCACACGCTCTGAACAGCGGAAGATCATTCAGATTATCGCCAAATCCGATTATTCTGTCAAAACCATATTTATTGCGGATATAGTTTACTGCATTGTACTTTGAGGCGTGTGATGAACTTATCTCAAGGTACCAGTATTCTTCCCTGTAAACATCACGATAAAAATCAATGTGTATATCCCTGATATTCCGGAGTGCATGATATACTTCTGTCAGCACCTCATATCTGTCGGTAACTGAATAATAAACAATGTTTTTATCAGTGCATTTTAAGAAATCATCGGTTTTTATGAAAAGTTTTCCGAACTTGCGGGTTCGTTCTTCGTAAAACTCACGCGCATGTTCTGAATTAAGATTTTCATAGTATGTGTCAAGTACATTTCCGTTTATAGAAAACATGAATCCCGACAGATCAAATCCATGAAGTATGCTTAGTGCTTCTGTCAGTGATTCAAACGGGATATTTTCAATTTTTACATATTCTTTTTTTACTGTGTCATATATGCAGACCCCGTTCATAAGAACCACAGGAACATTTACAGCGATATTCTGTGTAATAGGAACAGCTGTTGCTACAGTTCTCGCAGTTGCAACAGAAAAGTATCCCCCTTCGGAAATAAAACGGTTTATCATCTTCTGAGTTTCAGATGATATTTCTGCGCTGCTGTTGAGCAGGGTTCCGTCAAGGTCAGATATATATAATGTTTTCGACATAGACATAATAGTCTCTCCTTATTCAATAAATTTTCCATAAAAATAAACAACAGATCAGAAAGGAAATCCCCAAAATGGCCAAACGTACTGATTTACCGGATAAAATTTCTGCTAATGCAATAAAATTATGCAACGAGAGTGAAGTATCACCGGCTGGCAGCGATCCGGTTAAAGTAATAGAACTTCTTGAAAAGGCACATAAAGATTCACCTGAATCAAGGAGTGTCGCAATGAAGCTTGCAGCCGCATACAGTCAGACCGGAAGTTATGGTAAAGCCGTAAAAATCCTTGAAAGCGCTGATATCAGCGACGAAGATACCGAACTCGGACATCAGCTTGCAAACGCATATGCAGATAGAAAATGGAACAAAAAAGCTGTTTCCAGATTCCATGCATGTCTTGACAGCAATTACATATACCCTGAACTCATACAGGATTATGCAGAATTTATGCTTGACAATCAGAGCAACAGCCTCCTTGCAGAGCAACTGATCAAAACACTCGAGAGAATTTCTTCACCTCTGGAAAAAGATTCTGCGGCTATGTGTCTTGCCATGCTGTACTCGGCACTTGGTGACTGTGCTGAAAACAACATCTCTTTAAACATTTCCGACGACTTTCTTGCTCAGTATCTCGACAGATATCCGGAAAACAGAGACAAAGAATTCTTCATTCTTACGATAAATTATCTTTCATCAACACCGAACAGTTCATCCATAATTCCGATAACAAACAAGATGTTCAAAACAATGTCTGACGCAGTACCATCACTGTCATCAGACAAAGACTTCCTGAGAGAAGTAGCTGATTTTGAGATATCACTTATACTTTTTGAAAACGACGTAACTGCTCTTACAGCATTTGCAATGAGAAGTGCAAAACTTAAATTTGCCGGTCCGTCAGACGACAAAGACAATCTTAAGTATCTCGTGTTTGACGCAAAGATGTCCATAGTTGATTTACTCCGCAAAGGTCCTGTAGACACAGAATCTTTCAGGAACAGATATCCTTACCTCTGGACTCTCATCTCTGATTTTGTGGACGGTGCTTCAAAAACTTCAGACTTAAGACAGTTTGCAAGGGAAAATATATATAACGACCTCCGCAATGCTTCACCTAAGCTCATGAAGATTTTTGAAAAGAATCTCAGTTCGAACGGATACCAGTCACTAAAAAAATTCATCAGTATCCCCGAAAACCAGATTCACAGGACTCCGGCTTCATCTTCAAAAACAGCTTCCAGAAAAAATGTACACATGGCAGTATCATCTAAAATTGCTCCAAACTCACCTTGTCCATGCGGAAGCGGCAAAAAATACAAAAAATGCTGCGGTTTAAAATAATTTTTTAATATAGTACAAATTACACTTCCCTGAGAAATCTCAGAGAAGTGTTTTTTTGTGTATTATCTCTCGTCAAGTGAAGAATAATCGCGTTTCTTGGCAACAGCCTTGTAAGCAGGTCTGATAATTCTTCCGCCTGTCATCATCTCTTCCATACGGTGAGCAGCCCATCCGGCTATTCTTGCAACAGCAAACAGAGGTGTATATAAATCCTGCGGAATACCAAGCATGTTGTAAACAAATCCTGAATAAAGATCAACGTTTGCGCATATAGTCTTTCCGTCTCCCTTAATCTCACGGAATACCTCAGGTGTCATACGTTCGATAGCATCAATCAGTCTGAATTCTTCTTCGAACTTCGTACCCTGTGCAAGTTCAAACGCTTTTCTCTTAAGGATAACGGCACGCGGATCGGAAAGTGTATAAACCGCATGTCCCATACCATAGATAAGACCACTTCTGTCGTTTGTTTCACGATTCATAGTCTTTCGGATATAATCAGCAACCTGTCCGTCGTCACTCCAGTCCTTTATGTTCGCCTTAAAATCATCGAGCATCTGAGCTACTTTGATATTGGCTCCCCCGTGCTTAGGTCCCTTAAGCGAACCAATAGCTGCAGCATAGGCAGAATATGCGTCTGTACCTGATGAAGTAAGCACACGGCATGTGAATGTCGAGTTGTTTCCGCCGCCGTGTTCTGCGTGAATCATGAGAAGAATATCAAGAAGATGTGCTTCTTCAGGAGTATATTCTCTGTCCATACGAAGCATGGACAGTATGGTCTGAGCTGTACCCTCATCTTCACGAAGAGGATGAATGATCATACTTTTGTTATAATAATGTCTCTGCTGTACCTGATATGCAAAAGTCATAATTACCGGAAGCTTGGCAACAAGGCTTACTGCCTTATGCATCTCAGCTTTGAGACTTGTATCCTCACCATTGTCATCATACGAATAAAGTGCCAGAACTGAACGGGACATCTTGTTCATGATATTTCTTGACGGTGCCTTAAGAATCATATCTTCAGCGAAATTGTCAGGAAGCTGACGACTTACAGCAAGATGTTTTCTGAATTCTTCAAGCTCTGTTTTTGTAGGAAGATTACCGAAGAGAAGAAGATATACAACTTCTTCATAACCATAACGATTCTCCTTTTCAACATTAGCCACCAGATCGTTGATATTGTAGCCTCTGTATATAAGCTCGCCGGGAATAGGTTCAACTTCTCCCTCGTTCATGAGATAGCCATGCACATTGCAAATCTTTGTAATACCTGCTGTAACTCCGGTACCATCTGATTTTCTAAGACCTCTCTTTACATGAAATTTTTCATAAAGCGCCGGATCAATTGCAGAATATTCTCTTAATTTATTACATAAACTGTCAACAGGAGCGAATTCATTTTTGTTCATAAAAATACAGTCCTCTCAATTAATATTTACATTATTAATTGTACACTATTTTTTATATTAATGTCAATACAACAGGATAAAATAAAGGCAGGTAAATCTCATGAAAAATCTTATCAGAATAGTTTCAGTTTTTTCACTTTCTCTTATAAGCATACCGGCACTGTCCGTTTCAGAGGACAGGCCTGCGGATGCAGAGCTTAATGTTACTCCGCCGATATCACTGACGGAATATAAATCTCCTGGTACAGATCCGGCTAAAACCGAAAATAAAAGTACATACGCTGTCCTTGACATACAAACCGGTCTGATAAATGAAGTTGCTGTACGTGATTATGTAATAGGTGCTGTATGTGCCGAGATGCCGGCAACATTCAATACGGAAGCACTCAAGGCTCAGGCTGTTGCCTCACATACCTACGCTATGTATCAGATAAACTCCGGCAAAAACGACGAAAGCCTCATGGGAGCTGATTTTTCAAACGATCCATCTGAATACCAGGCTTTTTTTACCGACGAAGAAATAAGGAAATACTATGGTGACAGATACGATGAATACTATTCAAAAGTCGCTGATGCCGTTGATTCTGTCATAAACGAAATTCTTGAATACAACGATGAACCAATAGTGGCAGCGTTTCATTCCATGTCTTCAGGCACTACTGAAAGTGCCGAAAATATATGGGGCAGAAAAATAGACTATCTGACGCCTCAGACAAGTCCCGAAGATACGGAAGCTCCGGGATTTTCAGAAGACTATACCTTTACAGCAGATGAAATTCGTTCCAGGATTACCGCAAGATATGAAGATGCTGTCTTCCCTTCCGAATATTCAGAATGGTTTTCAATAGAAAGCACCAGCGCTTCAGGTACAGTCCTTAAGATGCTTGCAGGGAACAAAGAGATAAGCGGAACGGAATTCCGGGAAATAATGTCTGTCCGTTCTGCAGTTTTCACCATAGAATACACAGGAAAAGATAAATTTCATATTAACACAAAGGGCTTCGGACATGGTGTAGGAATGAGCCAGTACGGTGCCAATAGTCTGGCCGGAGAAGGAAAGACTTATAGCGAAATACTTTCTCATTATTATCCCGGAACAATTCTTACAAAAATGCAATAGCACAAATTTATAACAAAAAAATTCGTTTTCTCCACCTTTTATTCAGAATTTGGGTTGATTAGTACAAATTTATTGTGATATAATTAAAAAAGATAGATATAATATATAAATATTCATTTTCATACTACACAAACGAATCAACACAAGGGAGGATTTGTATGCAAAATTTTAAAAAAATTTGTACGTTAGCAACATCTCTGGTTCTTGCAGCCGGTACGCTGGCCTCTTTTCCTGCATCTTCAGTCCGCGAACTTTCAGCGGAAACAACATATGTTTCAAACGACTTTGACGTAGAATACGAGGGTTGGTGCAACGTTGGCGTAAATACAAAACTTACAGCTGACGAGCAGAACCCGCATGAAGGAACAAGAAGCATGCTTG
>JAEDJV010000020.1 GCA_016296165.1 Oscillospiraceae bacterium
CGGCTCTTTCAGGTTCGCCCTGCTTTATATATTCTTCAAGTTCAAATTGCCAATTATTATCAGGCATATTTGTACCTCCGTTATTTATTATCATTATCCAAAAGACCGTATGTCCGGGAGTACGACAATTTCGTTTGATATTGCAGTTCGTTTGTAAAAAGCTGGAGATAGGTAACGGTTTTCTCTTTTCCTTCAGCCTTGAGCACCGCCAATTTCTCTGTAACCGAGTCATACTGCGCAGGAATGTTGGAATCCATTAGATTATCCTTACTTTCGGGTTATATTTATACAGTTTCAGTATAGCACGTTTTTGCGTTAAAATCAAGGATAATTGCTGATCAACAGAAGGTGCTTGAAGCTCAGAAAGCAAAGTATGACAAAATCAGTGAGGTCAATATTGCCCAGATGGCTGAAATCAACAGACTGAAAGCACAGATTGCTGCTTTGCAGGGAAAATGATATAACTTTTTCAATATCATAAAAAGCAATGGCAAACAACGTAAATGCGCTGTTTGCCATTGCTTTTTATATATTTGAGCATTTAAAATAATTTTACAAATTCCATTACGGTGTGGATATCGAATAAATCGTATCTGTCTGTTCTGATAAACAGTATATTGTATCATCTTCAGCCACAGTAAAATCAGAAAAATCTAACTCTTCAGTATTTTCGAACAGGAAGGTGATTTCGCCGGTATCTGCATTGTATCCGTAGAAGCGTTGATAATCATCAGCGTTTTCAGAAATGCAGAAATCATACTTTCCGCCGTTTGCCTTTACGTTGAAAAACTGATTTTCTTCCGGATTTGTAATCATTTCATTTAATGTGGACATTTCGCTTAAAGTATTTTTTTCAGGTTCGTAGCACCAGATCCTGCCTGTTTCGTTTTCAGTAAGAAAAATTTTTTCACCTGAAGCTGTGGATTTAATGCTTAGGACATTTCCCTTAAATTCTTCAGGCAGCTGAAAATCGTACAGTTTTCTTCCTTCCTGTGAGTAAAGGGAATATACTTCGTTCTCTGTAATATAGTTAAAATATGTAAATAAAATATTTTCGTCTGCACTGACCGCCATTATGTCATAATAAATTTTTTCGTCACTTATTTTTTCAGCTAATCCGGAATTGAATTTTGCAATATTCCGGACTTTATTGCAGTTGTCTCCGGAATATATCGGATAAAACGGAGCCTCGTATATATCCCCGGATTTGTTTACAGCACAATTTGAAATATCGGTGTAATATTTTTCTCTTGTATTTTCTGATAGACTTATTTCATATATTGCTGACTGTGAAGAATAATCAGGTGGCTGATAGTAAAAGATGCCGTTGTGTATCTGAGTCAGACCATGATATATATCTGTTTCTGTTATATCCGTAGCAAACATATAATCATTTTCTTCAATTCTTTTATATGTTTTAGCAGGTTTGTCTTCACCTGTATTCCAGAACTGCATTTCAGAATCCGAATAAAGCACCATGTCGCATGTGTCATTACTGTCAATATAAAGCTGATAGTTACACTCAGGTATATCATATATTTCACTTATTTCAGGTTTGGATTCATCTATTATTCCAATGTGATTTTTATATCCGTATAGCCCTGTTCTCCCGTTCGAGATGTTCGATAAATCAAGTGTTCCGTGTTCACCGTAAACTTTTTTCAGTTCAGAGTTCGGAATGACGAATGAGGGATTAAGTCCGCTGTCGAATTTTACTATGAAATATGTTTCAGGATTAACAGGTTCTCCTGGTTCGGATTTTTTCTCCAGAAGAACATAGAGATTATCAGATTTATCACAGGCAATCTGATCAAGCATGTAATCAGAGGCATTTTCTATAGCTGAATTATCAAGAGCAAACTGTAAAGCAGGTTCAAGTAATGGTTTGGATTCGGTTATAGTAAGTTGTTCATCCATAATATCTATATTGTGGCCATCAAGCAAATAAAAATAATCACTGTTGTTCAGTCTGATTATTTTTTTGAAAGACTTATTATCAGTATAATTTATTGTTTCAGGTTTTTGGGCTTTAATATTGTATTTGCCTGTAATTCCTGTATATTTAATGGGATCATCAGTTAAGATTCTGCCACAGAAATAAAGGTAATTGTCATCTGAGATATAAAAATCCTCGATATTTCCGTTGGCATTATATAAATATTCGGAAAAATCAATATATGATTTTTCACCGGTTTCCGGATCATATGTTCTGATATATGAGTTGTTAAGGGATTTTGATGCGAATGCAAATATACTGTTGCCGGCGCAGTATATATCAGTTAAATTGTAACCAGGGCATTTTTCAAATACTTTGATTCCATCCGGCAGAATTTCTTCCCAGTATGTATCGCTGCCGGGCTTATCTGATTCAGAAATTTTTGTTTTGACTGAACTGTCCAATCCGGGGATTATTTTATTGCTGTTCATTTTAACTATAACAGGGATTGATGCTGTAAAAACTATCAGGCAGGCTGAAACTGCAACACGTATAAAAATTCGTTTTCTTTTTGGTTTTACAGCTATATAATTTTCATTTTCACTTATCTGAATCCCGGATTCAGCTGCACGGATTTTTTTCAAACCGGAGTCTATAATTCGTTTTGTTTTTTTATCGGAGATATTTTTAAACATTTTTAATGTATTTTCTGAAATCATTTCCTCATCGGGATGAGTTTCTGAGAGAAGTTTGTCAATACACACCCGTTTCATAAAAATCTTCCTTTCTTATTGTGTTGTCTTCAAGCTGAAGCATGAGCATTTTTTCAAGTTTTTTTCTTGCACGCCTGCTTCTTTTATGTACTGCTGCGACACTCATTTTTAAGACAGCAGCGATTTCTCTTACTGACCTACCGTAAAGATACTGTGCTGTAATTATTTCAGAATCCGGTTCACCGAGGGCACGTACATTTTCCCATAAAAGCTGACGGAGTTCTTTCCCGTGAATATATGTTTCAGGTGTATTTCCTGAAGAAATATTTTCGTCCAGTTCATCATCGGTTATATATCTTGAACGTCCGGAAAGTTTTCGGTATGTATCTATAGCTGTATTTCTTGCGGTTACTCCGATAAATGCTTTTAAAGCTGTTCTGCTGTCGCGGGCCCATGAACTGTCCATAACCAGTTTTACAAAAACATCACATATACACTCTTCAGTGTCTTCTTCGGTTCCATATCCTTTCAGGACTGATGAAACTATTACGTTGACATAGTTCTTGTATTTTTTTACAAACTCGCAGTATCCTTCTTCCTTTGAAGTCTGGATAAGTATCTTTAATTCTTCATCATCCATTGTATCCCTCCTTTTGTATTTTAAAGGCCTTCACTTATATGTACGAAATATTTTTATAATAATGGACACTGAAATAAAAAAATTCCCTGTAAAGTATATCATAATTTTCTTTACAGGGGAATACATAAATATATATTGACATTCAAAAAAAATCCGGCTATAATAAGATTAAATCGAATTTTAGCCGGAGGTCGAAATGAAATATATAAAACGTGACATTGAAGAAAAGATAAAATCCCTTTCATGCGAATACTCCTGTATTCTGATAACCGGTCCGCGTCAGGTGGGGAAAACTACGGTATTAAAGCATCTGGCTGACGAGAACAGGGAGTATGTTACTCTGGATGACCTTGAGGAACGAAAACTTGCAAAAAATGATCCGGCACTGTTTATGCAGATGCACAGCCTGCCGATATTCATTGATGAGGTACAGTACGCTCCGGAGTTGTTTTCATATATAAAGATTGCTGCTGATAACGGAGCAGAACCGGGGGATTTCTGGCTGTCTGGCTCGCAGGCATTCAGGCTGATGGAACTTGCTCAGGAATCCCTTGCCGGAAGGATAGCTGTGCTTCATATGTCATCGCTTTCACAGCACGAGATATATGGAAATGGTCAGAGTACAGAGTTTTCCGTAACAATCGATAATCTGAAAAAAAGAAAGAAAACAAATGCCCCTGCTGATATAAACGAAATATACAATCGTATATGGAAAGGTTCTCTTCCCGGAATTGCAAGTGGAAAATACACAGACAGAGACGTTTTTTACAACAGTTATCTGCAGACATATATAGAACGTGATGTAAGTGAACTGCTTGATAAGGTAGACAAGATAGTTTTTTCTGATTTTATCCGGGCAGCAGCCTGTCGTATAGGTCAGGTGCTTAATGTCCACGATATTGCCCTTGATGTCGGTGTGTCAGATGAAACTGCAAAAAGGTGGCTTTCTGTTCTGGAACGCTCAGATATTATTTTTTATCTTCGTCCGTATTCAAATAACCTTCTTAAACGAACAATAAAAGCACCTAAGCTGTATTTCTTTGATACGGGACTGGTGGCATATCTTACAAGATACAGTACTCCTGAAATACTTGCTAACGGTGCATTAAACGGAGCCATACTTGAAAATTATGTTGTATCAGAGATACGTAAAAGTTATCATAATATCGCAAAGGATTGTCTGATCTGGTATTACCGTGACAAAGATTCCAGAGAAATAGATATGGTTACTGAGAGCGACGGTGAACTTCATCCGCTGGAGATAAAACGCTCCGTTAATCCTCCTGCAGGTCTGACAAATGCATTTGCTGTACTTGACAAAGGTTCAGTGCCAAGAGGAAAGGGTGCTTTGATATGTATGCGACCTGAACTCTCGGCAATAGACTCTGATAATTTCATTGTGCCGGTGTGGATGATATAAACTGAGTTTGCTGCTTTAAGATAAAGTGCAGCTGCATGAGTGTCCCTGAGGGACATTGTATTCGAAGTCGTAATGATTTATAATTAAACAGGTATATATCATATATATTTCTTATATCAACGACAAAAGGGGAAAAAATTATGAAAAAATTAAGCGTTATTTTAGCGTTGTCTATGAGTATGTGTCTGCTTTCATCTTGCGGAACCGAGAGCGAAATGACTTCAGGCAAAACGTCTTTAGACAAAACGCCTTCGGACAAAATTACTATCAGTGAAGCTGCTTCAAGTGAGACAACTTCAGCTGGAACGTCTTCAGCCGAATCCTCTTCAGTTGAATCAAAGTCGTCGAAATCTTCGCAGAACGTGGCTGAGAGTTCATGTTCTCTTTCACTCTACGCTGATTTTGGTAGCGATGATGTCAAAAAATATACGTACGATTACAACGGTGGGGGTGAGAGTCCGGAGGACTATGCTGCCGCTCTGAGTGGACTGACAGGTCTGGACTTTGTAATCACAGCGGCCTGGCACGGTACAGACTTATACGTTGACTGGAATTCAAAATCGACATTGATTTCAGGACTTGACGATCGTGAGCAGAAGCAGGAATTCTTTTTCTATGACCATGATTCACTGAGCTGGTTCATGATGGACAGTCTCTGGCAGACACTTCAAATGAATTTTGACATAAATAATATCTATTACACTATGGACGGCGGCAAGGAACTTACTCCAATGGATCTGTCTCCTATCAGTTCAATTCCTGCTGATTCACCATATGCTACCTCAAACTACTATAAATATTCCAACACTCCTGAGAATGAGCAGGCAGCTGACAATTATCTGGGAACATGGGGCTGTGGTCGGGCAACACTTAATATTTCCGTTAACGAAGACGGTGCTTATCAGGCGAAAATTTCATGGGCGGACAGTGCTTTTGCACATACTGAATGGGTATATATTTTGTATTTTGATACAATGAGTAAGGAAATGGTGTGCAACAATAATGCAGTCAGGACATATTATGAATACAAGGATGGAAATTCTGAACCGGAGATTACAGTAATGTACACTGATGGAAGTGGCAGCTTTTTCCTGTCAGATGGCGTTATTACATGGTATGATGCAGAAGAGAACTGTGGTGAAGGTATGGAATTTGTAAAATAAATTCTGTTGCGCCGAGTTGAAAACCTTTCAGCTCGTCCTCTTCATCGGACATTTGCCTTTCTCCTTTCCAAAAACTGATCGAAAAGTGTTTCCGCACTTACAAAATCAAGTTCATCAACAAACTCCGAAATATATGTCAGATTACGTATAGCTTCCGCATCCGTTTCCTTATTGATAAGCTGCTGAAGAGCATTTTGCGTTTCAAGCCAGACGTGCTCCTCCAAACCCTTTTGTATCTGCATTTCAAGGCTTTTGCAGCTGATTTGCTCAGCCGAAACGAAATGGATATTATCCGCTGTTTCCGAAACAAGAAGCTTCATTCCCGCTGCCGTACGCTTCCATATAAACATAAGCAGTTCACGGGCGTGTTCAGCATAGCCGCAGTCACCGCTGGCAAGATGTTCCTCCATAGTTTTTGCAATTTCAAACAGCGAGACAGCACCGATGCCTTTTGCGGCGGATTTGAGGGAATGTATCTCATAAATAAGCCTGTCGCTGCCGCTGTCAAACATATATTCAAGACGTTCACGACTGCTTTCATATCCCTCTGTAAAAATCTTAGCAAGCGCACAGAATCGGGTCATATTTCCGCTCAGATAGCTTAACCCGGAATCAAGGCTTATGTCATATTCATTCATAAGCTCCGACAGTCTGCGGGATTCCTCAGGCGAGATAATATCTTCCGATGAACTGCCGGTTATTACCTTGTCGGCAGGAAGCATTGTTATAAGCATTTTTTCGAGAGTATGCCAGCTTATAGGCTTGGACAGATAAGCCGAAAAGCCAGCGGATATAAATTTTTCCTCCGACCCCGACAATGCTTCGGCGGTCAGAGCAATAACGGGAGTGCTTACGGACAGACCGTTTTCACGCATTATCTTTAGCGTTTGTATTCCGTCTGCAACAGGCATCATATAGTCCAGAAGAATAAGGTCATAAGCTGTATTTTCCACAGCTTTTGCCGCCGATATACCGTCGGAAGCGGTGTCAACGGTAATCATAGTGCGTTCAAGCAGCAGGCTTATCACACGCAGATTGTCGGCATTGTCATCTACGGCAAGAATACGGCACTCGGGGGCAATAAAGCTGTCCGAACAGTTTTTTTCGCTCACGGTAAGGACTATTTCGCCGATAGGGGAACTGTTGCATATTTTCTGCGGTATTTCTATTCCGAAAGTGCTGCCCTTGCCTTCACAGCTTTCTGCAATAAGCCGTCCGCCCATGCTGTCTGCAAGGCCCTTTGATATTGCAAGTCCAAGACCCGTACCCTCAACAGCATATTCCACAGCATTTTTTCCTCTTCCGAACACCTCAAAAATATGTTCAAGCTCCTTTACGGGTATGCCTATGCCCGTGTCGGAAACGGTTATTTTCAGAACGGCGGTTTCGTTATTATCATTTTGGACGGAGGTTTCCGCCGAAAGCGTCACACTTCCGAATTGGGTATATTTGACGGCATTGGTGATAAAGTTTGTAACGATCTGTTTAAGATGATTTTTGTCACCCTCAAGCATAGACATCATACTCGGAGAAATATCAGCCGTAAAGCTCAGACCTTTTTTGCCGCAAAGCTCACTGCCGATGGATGCAAGCTCCGACACAAGTGAATCGGTGCGGTATGGCTTGACCGAGGTCATTATTTTTCCCGATTCTATCTGTGTGACATCGAGAATATTGTTTATGATAGAAAGCAGCATATCGCCTGCGCTCTGTATTTTTGAGGTATATTCAAGCACTTCCCGATGGTCGGACGAACGTGTTATAAGTTCGTTCATTCCAAGAATAACGTTTATCGGCGTGCGTATCTCATGGCTCATATTTGCAAGGAAAATGCCCTTTGCCTTGCTGCTGCGGCGCGCCTCCTCCATTGCACCGTTGTACATTTTTATCAAAAAAAACATTGTTGCTCCCAAGGCGGCAGACGCAACGCAAATGCCGGTCACTACGTCACCGACAACGCCTTTTTCATCGGGGAACGGCGTTACAAGCTGCGGGAAACGATAAGCTGCGGCACAGCACAATACATAAATGACTATCTCGGCTGCGGCACATATAATACCTGCTTTTCCCTCCAGCATAAAAAGAGTAAACACCACTGCAAACACAAAAAAACAAGGCATACCGCTGTTATATCCGCCTGCTGTGAAGAACATCATCGGAAACAACAGCATAAAAATAAATATAACCGTAATTATGTAGCATGGACGGTAATTTCCCGTTTTAGTCGAATATACGAGCATTACTGCCGAAAGAAGAGCTGCTGACAACAGCATAGCGCAGTTGAGTGCAGACGCACCGTTTATCAGCGACACGGCAAATATTACGAGGCTCACAATGAAGCCTGTTGCTGCAAGCAGATTAAATATCCTTATCCGGAAATCCATATTCTGCGCAAACAATTTGTTCTTTATATATTTAAACATTTTATCACCTGACATAATTCAAATTATGGTCTTTGTGCGGTATTGATATAATAGATTATTATATCACACAGTTTATTACTTTTCAACGGTGCAGCCACAAGAGGCTGCAAGAGTGTCCCTGAGGGACATTGTATTTGAAAGCGTAATGATTTATAATTATACAGGCATATATGTATTTTATATCAGAAACAAAAGGAGAAAAATCATGAAAAAAATAAGTATTATTTTAGCATTGTCTATGAGTGTGTGTCTGCTTGCTGCTTGCGGAAGCATAGAAAATTCAAGTGAAACGTCTTCAGGTAAAACTTCTTCAAGTGAAACGTCTTCAGGTAAAACTTCTTCAAGTGAAACATCTTCAAGTGAAACGTCTTCAAGCGAATCTTCTTCAAGCGAATCAAAGTCCGCAGAATCATCGCAGAGTTCAGCAGAAAGTACCCGTACCGATACCCTCTATGCCGTTTTTTCTGGCAACCGTGTCAATGAACACACTATTGAATATACCGGTGAAAAGAAAAATGCCAAGGAGTTGGCTGATGAGCTGACTAAACTTACCGGACTGGACTTTACAATTACAGCCAGCGAAACCAGTGACGGCTTGATAATTGACTGGGATGCAGATTCTTCGTTGTTTACAGGGCCTAAGGGTGAGCAAAAAGAGGATTTCTTTTTCTACGACTATGATACGATGTGCTGGTTCATGATGAATACCATTTGTAAAACTATGACCGAGAATTTTGATGTCGAAAATATCTATTACACAATGGACGGCGGTAAGGAACTGTCATTGCAGAAATTGTCTCCCAGCATGACATTCCCCTCCGATATCCCTTATATGGGCTCGGATTTCTACTTAGCTCATACCGATTTGAAGGGCGATGATGATGAAATCTATTATGAGAACACGCAGGCAGACTATCAGGGCTACTGGCAGTATCCTTACGGAACTGTACTTGAAATAAGAGATGATACATGGTTCCTTTATGAGGAGGATGGCGTAACTGTATCCTCAAGCGGACCTGTGGAATATGATGAGGAAGCTGCTTATCTGATGAACGCAGACGGTTCTTCCGGCGGCGGCAAGGTATATTTTGATGAAAACAACAACCTTGTGGATTCCGGATCTATCCTGACACACATCAGCTGATCCCTCCTGAAACGATGTATACCAGTTATAAATAGTAATAATCCGGTAAAAATTAATTTATTATACATAATGAGGGATTACAGTGAAAGAAAAATACGAAAAGGCTGAAATTGAAATAGTTGAGTTTGAGTGTGAGGACGTTATTACTACAAGTGGTATTGACCCTGACGAAAACGAACTGACTGTTATTTAAGCACAACTAAAAAAATCAAAGCAAGCACTGCATTAAACCGCAGTGCTTGTTTTCAAGGAGGAACAATGAAAAAAATCGTATTGGCATTAGTGACGATATCTCTCCTGCTTACCGGCTGTTCTGACGACGAAAAAAAGAATCAGCGGTCAGCAATGACAGCGTTTCACCGTCTGTGGAAATGTCTGCGTCTGAAAGTGAAAGCACGGCTACCGAAACGGTACAGACAGCTTCCGATAAGGCAGTGCAGCCGGAAACGCAGAATACAACAGAAAAAAACTCTTCTGAAAACCAAATCAGTAATACCGGAGCGGATACTGTTTTGCCGGATTCCGGTCTGAATATATCAGAGGACACAACCATGTCAGTTGGTGAACTGCCGGTTATAGGCGGAGAGGACAAAGCATTCCCGGAAAATGCGGACAGTAAGCCGTCTGTAACAACGACTCCATCGTCCGGGGAAAAAATCCAGACCACCACAACAGTATCTGCATCAGATGAAAGTCATCATACAGTCACAACAATAAAAAAATCCGGAGATGTTATTGAACTGCCGATAATTCCGGTGCAATAAAATATGTATGGCATATATAAAATTTCAGAAATGATAAAAAACAGCAGACTTCGTCCTTCCATTCCCTTGATATTCAGAACACACATCAATGCATTAAGATGATTACCGTAGGTAAAACAGTACCATTAATGCCGGCTGGGTGTTCTGCAGCTTCATGGATACCGTTACAGCGGCATTCCGGAATCTGCATTATTTTTTTGCTCATAACTTCCGCAAAGAATTTTTTTCAAGTCACCGAGTGTTTCGCAGCCGCACTTTTCACGCATTGATGCAAGCAGCTTTTTGATGTAGCTGTAAGAATAAAACAATATATCGCATATTTCCTTGCCGCTGTATCCTTTTATGATAAGCTCAGCGACTTTACGTTCCGTATCATTAAAACCTGCGGTGGCAAGTTCTGCCGGCAAAGCGGCAGGTTCGGATTTCTTCAAAAGATTGCTTATCCTTGCAAGCAGTATTTTCTGTGAAAAGGGCTTCTTGATATAATCCGCTGCGCCAAGCTGAAAACCTTTCAGCTCGTCCTCTTCATCGGACATTCCAGTTACGAATATTATCGGGATATTTTTACATCGGGGAATTTCGTTTATCCGCTGAATGACAGTATAGCCGTCAATATCAGGCATTTTAACATCAAGCAGAATAAGGTCGGGCAGAGCTTTTTCCGACAAGGCTTTCAGTGCCTCTGTTCCACCGGAATACAGACTTACGCTGTAATTTACTCCAAGCAGTACGGCGGCATTTTTCAGCAGTACCTTATCATCGTCCACCACCATTATACGCTTTTTTTCATCGTACATTTGTCTTTCTCCTTTCCAAAAACTGATTGAAAAGTGTTTCCGCACTTACAAAATCAAGTTCGTCAACAAACTCCGAAATATATGTCAGATTACGTATAGCTTCCGGATCCGTTTCATTTTTGATTAGCCGATTTGCACGGAGATGACGTAATCATCGGATGTGCAAGGCAATAAAAATAAATCAATTATGGTCTTTGTGCGGTATTGATATAATAGATAATTATATCACACAGTTTATTACATTGCAATGGTGTAATCACAGGATCACAGGAGTGTCCCTTAGTGACATTGTATTCGAAGGCGTAATGCTTTCAAGTCAAAAAATCCCCTGTTCCTGAATTGAAACAGGGGATTAATTTTATTCGCTCATATCCGGATTAACATGCACAGTGCAGTGCTTGACTTCCAGAAAAATATTTCAGTGCTGTCCGTCGCAGTACGTGTCATCAGGTTTAAAATACCCCAGTATATGAGAATTATCTGGTTCAGGACATCCTTCTGATGCTCTTTTACCTGTAACAGCACAGTATTTTTCACATGAAACTGTATCACATTCAGGGAAGCTGTTTACAGTTACATGTTCATCTGCATAGTCACCGAATACATTTTTCCATATTCTTGCCGAATCTAAGCCTTCAATAGCCCAGCGATTTTCTCCGGAGTCATATCCAACCCATAATGCCGAAAGATAGTCAGGAGTCATTCCAATGAAAGTACGATCCCGCCAGTCATCACTAGTTCCTGTTATACCGGCACAAAGTGTATTCTCAAGCTGTGCAGTATAGCCGGTACCGGATGTGATAACATCTGTAAGAAGCCTGTTCATAATAAAGGACGTTTCTTTACTTACAGCCTGTTCACCTTCACGATTCTCATTGTCAATTATCACTTCATCATCCGAATTAACACATTTGCTTATAATACTTGCCTTGTAGTATTTTCCGCCGTTACCGTATGGCATATAGGCATTTGCAAGGTTGATAATGTCTGGACCGGTATATGTGGAGCCGATACAGAGTGCACCATAGTCAGCGTCTTTTTCACTGTCAAGTTCAAGGTGGAGTTTTTGTGTGGCAAATTCAAATACATCCGGGATAATATTGCTGCCATTATTGTAAACAATCTGTGCAGGAAGTGTTCTGATACTTTGTTTGAAAAAATACCAGAGAGGGAAGTGTACTTCTGAAGGGGTACCGTCAAAGTTAAGTGGCCATTCTTCAAGACCTGCATATGTACCGGAAGGAAGGAACTTATCATCACAATATGAAGAATAGGTGAGAAGGTTGTTTTCTATTGCATATCCGTAAGCAGTAACAGGTGTTATTGCTGAACCCGGCTGACGTTCGCCGTCATAGGCAATGTTAAATCCGAGGTTTTCATATTTTGTTCCAAGTTTACCCTCCACCCCGAGAATATGTCCTTTATAGTCCATTACAACGAATGCCGACTGGACAGGCTCTCCGTTTTCATTCAGGTCCTCAGGGAAATAGTACCAGTCCGCGTATTTACTGTCAAGGTGTTCCTGAATATCACGGTCAGTTGTCAGATAGAGCTCATATCCGCCCTTTCTGAAAATTTCAAAGCCGTCGTTTCGCGTTTCAAGATTATTCTTATCCCGTAAATAATCACTAATTTCAAGCAGAGCTGTTTCAACTGACCATGAGTAAATATCCGGATTTTTAAATTCAGTCTCTGTGTTATCACATACTTCATCATCCGTAGGTTCGCTTCTGTAGACAAGTTCGTATTCATTTGTCTGTTTATTCAGTTCATAAATACTTGAGGGTAAAAAGTGATTATTTTCCACAGATACGTTATCGTTATCTGTTACATCGGGATTATCCGATGAAGGTATATTTACCGAATACCTTAAAAATAACACAGGTAAAGAGATTGCAGTTACCGCAAAGCAGGCAGCTAAAACTACAGGGAAAAATATTCTCCGTCTTTCATGTGATTTTACTACGCCTTCAACTTTTTTCATATCTGACTCTATGCAGGAAACCCGGTTCTTTCCTTTTACAGTTTCTGCCGATCTTCTCGCGTAATTCTCAGCCTCATTTACATATTTTTCATTAACTTCCCCAATTTTCTTGTAAAGCTGTTCACCTTTTTTCATATATCATTACCTCGCTTTCTAAAAATTTTTTCAGTTTTTTCCTCGTTCTGTTAAGCGACATTTTCACAGTTCCAATGCTTACTGACAGCTCATCAGCAATCTGTTCATCGGAATATGTAAACCAGTAGCGGCGCATGAATATAACTCTGGATTTAGTATTAAGTGATTCCAGAAATCTGTCAAGAAGATCACGAATCTCAAGTACTTCCTGAATATTACTTCCTGCTGAATCAGGAATACATTCCTCCAGTTCATCAATGCATAAGTTTACTTCATTGCTGCTTCTTTTTGAAGCTGTTTTTTTACGAATCATGCTTACAGAAATATTCCTTGAGATCTTTGCAAGAAATGCACCCAGAAATGCCGGTTCCTTAGGTGGAATCTCATTCCATGCAGTCATCATCGTATCATTTATACATTCCTCCACATCATGATAATTTTTAAGAATATTTTCTGATATCTTTCTGCACAGAGCACCATATTTATTTATGGATTCTGTTACTGCACTTTCGGAACGGTTACAGAACAGCTTTATTATTTCTGAATCCTCCATTGTTTCAACTCCTTTCTGATTATTATGTCGCATTTTAAAATAGAAAAGTAACGCTTTTTTGAAAATTTTATAGAAAAAGTGATTTAAAAACAGATGAAAATTAATTTTTTACATGTTTCCATTCATACGCAATCATACCACATTTCAATTATAAAAGCCATGTTTTTTCTAATTTTCACATACTTTTTATTAACTTGCATTCTGTAAGGTAATATAATTGAACAGGGAAATCACAGTGAACTGCTTGAGAAGAACGGTTTCTACGCCGACCTTTACAACAGTCAGTTTGTTGTGACATGACACTAAAAAAATATCGGGGTCTTCAGTAAACGGAGGCTCCGATATTGATTTGTAATCTGAAATACGTATCGATTTTATTTTTTTAACAGATAAACAGGTGTTATTTTGTGTATTATTTATGCCAAATTGTATTTTCACAAGAAATACACTTGCAGTTTTCACAAAAATATGTTAAAATAGATAAATAAAGCGTTTATATCACTATTAACAAATAAGGGGGGAAGCATATGTCAAAAATAAGGGCGGCAATAATTTTTGGCGGAGTTTCTAATGAATATGAAACCTCTCTTCTGGCGGCAGCATCTATCATGGATAACATTGATACAGAAGAATACGAGACAGTATGCATAGGTATTACCAGGAAAGGAAGATGGCTTTACTATCCTGGTACGAGTGAGGATATACTTAACGATACATGGAGTGAAAATCCTGACTGTACACCTGTAGTTATTTCACCGGATCCAAACAGAAACGGAATAATAAAAATTGAAGACGGTGAGGCATCATTTTTCAGAGTGGATGTTATTTTCCCTGTTCTGTACGGAAAAAACGGAGAAGACGGTACGATCGCCGGACTCCTCAGAATAACAGGAATACCTTATGTAGGCAGTGATCTTATGGCTTCTGCTGCTTGTATGGATAAAACCTATACCCGAATGGTACTGGGGTATAACGGTTTCAAAACATCCAACTGGAGAATGATGTTCAGAAATGAACTGTCACAGCTTGATGCACGCTGCAGAAAATACTGTGAGGAGCTTCAGTATCCTATTATAGTAAAACCTGCCAATTTTGGCTCCTCGAAAAATCTGGATACGGCAAATGACCTTGATACTCTGAAGTACCGTGTGAAGATTGCACTTGCTCAGGATGAGAAGGTTGTTATTGAAGAATTCGTGGAAGGCAAGGAGATACAGGTTGCCGTGATAGGCTATGATACTCTGACTGTTTCAGAACCCGGCGAAGTGATTATCACAAAAGATGATTTTGACTTCAACTCCATGTTCAGCAGACACGAATATATCGTTCCTGCTGGTATAGATCCGGATGTGTCAGCGCAGATAAAGGAAACAGCGGAGAAAGTATACAGACTCATGGGATGTTCTGGTATGGCACGAATAGACTTTTACTATAACGATGCCGGTGAACTGATAATCAGTCAGATTAATCCTGTTCCAGAGATATCACCTGACAGCATGTTCGTGAAACTTATGCAAAATGAAGGCTATGACTTTACTGAACTTATCAGTCTTCTTCTGATACAGGCAATTGATGACTATGATGGTAAGTCAGTAGGATAAAAAAATAAGGATGAACTTATAATGGAAAAATTCAGCAAACCAGTCATGATTAAGATGAAAAGTATACAGGATACTGACGGAGAATCCTCCGAGATGGAACTGATTACTGAAGGAAACCTAAGTTATGACTCTGGCAGATATCGTGTTTCCTACAAAGACTCCGAAGCTACAGGATTTGAAAATTCTGTTACGAGTCTTGAAATTGAGGATCAGAGATTTGCAACAATCACACGTGACGGAGATTCACCTACAAATCTTGTTCTTGAAATAAACAAAAAACATCACTGCCATTATGGTACGCCGTACGGAGACATGATGGTTGGAATCTATGCTCACAAGATACGCAATGAACTTAGCGAATCCGGCGGAAGCCTCTATCTGAAATATACGATAGATATTAACTCGTCATATATATCAGATAACGAGATTATTCTTGATATAAATCAAAAATAAATTAGTTCAGATACTTCAAAAATTCAAGAATTGTGAATGTTATACAATATCAAGCCTTTTGAAACACTATTATTAACAATTTGTTCACAACTGGATTAAAAAAATGTGCTACAATTTTTGTAAGTACAGGTAAACGAAAAACTTAATAGTAAATAACAAATATATGCATATATAATAAATGCAGAAAGGAATAATGTTATGGCTAACAGATTATTTCAGGGTTTAATTCATCAGATGTACGAAACAGTAGGTGCAACAATAGGTGTTGTTGATGAAACAGCATCAATAATTGCATGCAGTGATTTCACAAAGATAGGAACCACAAACGAATTTGTATCACTTGACCTTAATGGTTCACCGGATATATTTATTCGTGACGGATACACATACAAGCCGTTTGGTTCAAATATCAAGCCGGATTATGCTGTATTTGTTGAAGGTACTGACGATACAGCTGCAAAGTATGCAAGCATACTGGCTATCACACTTACAAACATTAAACAGTATTATGATGAAAAATATGACAGAAATAACTTCATTAAGAATGTTGTTCTTGACAATGTTCTCCCTGGTGATATTGTTATCAAGGCAAGAGAACTTCATTTCAATGCTGAGGTAAGCAGAGTTGTTCTTCTTATCAGAATTGTATCAGCTAATGACATTTCTGCTTATGATGTTATTCAGAATCTTTTCCCAGACAAGAGCAAGGATTTTGTTTTCAATATCACAGAAACTGATATAGTTCTCGTAAAGGAAATCAAGAATACAGTTGATTCAAAGGATCTTGAAAAGCTTGCACGTTCAATCGCTGATACATTAAGCGGTGAATTCTATACAAGAGTAAATGTAGGTATCGGTAATCCTGTAGTTGGAGTAAAGGAACTTGCACGTTCGTTCAAGGAAGCTCAGACAGCACTTGAAGTTGGTAAGGTATTCGATACAGACAAGGTTATAGTAAGTTATGACAATCTTGGTATCGCAAGACTTGTATATCATCTTCCTACAACTCTCTGTGAAACATTCCTTCACGAAGTATTCAAGAGAGGCAGCATAGAATCACTTGATCACGAAACACTTTTCACAATCCAGAGATTCTTTGAAAATAACCTTAACGTTTCTGAAACATCAAGAAAACTTTTTGTTCACAGAAATACTCTTGTTTACAGACTTGAAAAGATTAAGAAACTTACAGGTCTTGATCTCAGAGAATTTGATCACGCTATCATATTCAAGATTGCTCTTATGGTTAAAAAATACTTATCAGCAAATCCTGTGAAGTTCTGATAAGTGTATCAGGATTTGCTGATGGAAAAAGAGATTTTTCAGTCTTTGAAGGATATCTCAAAATTCAAGGCGGTGTAATATTTGGTTGAACTTAAAAATGTATGCGTAGCATACAACAAAGGTCACAATGTTATCAACGGAATTGACATTCATATTGACGACGGAGACTTTACTTTTATTGTCGGTGCTTCCGGTGCAGGAAAGAGTACTCTCATAAAACTTCTCCTTAAAGAAGTTGATGCCTGTGACGGTACAGTTATGGTAAACGGCTACAACCTGAGAACGCTAAAGAAAAACAGAATTCCTAAGTTCAGAAGAACTATAGGTGTGGTTTTTCAGGACTTCAGACTTATACCATCCATGACAGTATATGAAAACATTGCATTCGTTCTGCGAGTAATAAATGCTCCGAGATCTTACATAAAGAAAAGAGTTTCTTATGTTATAGGTCTTGTTGGACTTCAGGATAAGATGAAGTCATACCCTAACGAATTATCAGGCGGAGAACAGCAGAGAGTTGCTCTCGCACGTGCTCTTGTAAATGATCCAAAGCTTCTGATAGCAGATGAGCCGACAGGAAACGTAGATCCGGAACTCTCTCAGGAGATAGTCGGTTTGCTTAAGGCTATCAATCAGTGCGGTACTACGGTTGTGATGGTTACACATGAACATGAACTTGTAAAGCATTTTGGAGGTCGTCTGATTAACATCAATCAGGGTACAGTAATATATGATGATGTTATTGACGGAGAAGCAGAGACAGTAACGGATGATTCAATATAAGGAGTGATTTTTCATAGGCAGTTTATTCTATCTTATCGGACAGGGGTTTAAGAATATCTGGCATAACAGGGTTATGGGAGTAGCGACTTTCTGTGTGCTCATGGTTTCTCTTCTTCTGGTTGGCGTTTCTTCACTTTTTGTAATGAACGTAGAGATTCTTCTTGATTCCATTGAAAACAAGAACGAAGTAGTTCTGTTTATTAAGGATGACCTACCTTCTGATAAGATTACGGAAGCAGAAAATTCAATAAGAATGCTTTCCAATATATCATATGTTAGTTTCTATCCTAAGGATAAAGCACTTAACGATTATATTTCCCAGATGAAAGGATACGAAGAGGTCTTTGATTCTCTTAAGGAGGACAACCCGCTTCCGGATGCTTTCAATATCAGGATTGATGATACTTCGATGATGACGGAGACAGTTCGTCAGCTTGAAAAACTTAGTTTTACAGAAAAGGTTAAGGCTCCTACAGAGTTTGCACAAATTCTCACAAAGCTAAAAAGAGTAGTTTTCGTAATAGCACTGGCACTTCTTACAGCCCTCATCATTGTTTCGCTGATTATGATTTCTAATTCAACAAGAGCAAGTGTGTACGCAAGAAGACGTGAGATTAATATCATGAAGTATGTAGGTGCAACAAACTCTTTTATTCGTATGCCGTTCTTCTTTGAAGGACTGTTTACCGGGTTTGTTTCAGGTATCGGTGCTTCAGTAGTAACATATTACGGATATACGGCACTGATGGATATTATAAAAAATGACATCTCTTTCTGGGAAATGCTTGGTGTTGCTGAACCCCTTCCGTACAGCGAGATACAGTATGTAATGATCGCAACTTATCTTTGCATCGGTGCGATAATAGGCGCTATGGGAAGTGTAATCAGTACAACAAAGCACCTTCAGGTATAAGTAAATTTTTATCAGAGAATTCTTACTTTTATTAGTAAGAATTCTTTCGTTTAGTGGGGAATTTAGAGAGGAATATTATTATGAATAAACAGAAAAAAAATAATAATCTTATCATCGCAGTTGCATGTACAGCAATGATAACATTTTCGATTACTTATCTGGTTGTAAAATTTTTTAATTACAGGACAATGAAACCATACCGTCTTATTGCAGAAACAGAAAATTATATTGACCGGTACTTTTATTTTGATAAGGCAGATAAGGATGAAATGATAGATTCAGCAATAGAAGGTTTTGTAAATGCTCTTGATGATAAGTATTCCAGATATCAGAGCCTTCAGATAACTTCTGAAAGAAATGACTCTCAGGCAGGAGTACATACCGGTATAGGTATTACTGTTAGCAGAAATGAAGAAGGATACATGATAATCGAGGAAGTCCGGGAGAAGACCCCGGCTGAAAAAGCAGGTCTTCTGAAAGATGATATTATTACAGCACTTGATTCAAAAGATGTAGTTGAAACCGGTTATAACGAATCAGTTGATTATATAAAAAACGGTGAAGAAAATTCTACGCTTGTTATTACGTTAAAACGTGGAAGTGAAACCATTGATATAGAAGTAAAACGTGAAAAGATAGAGATAATCACTTCAGAAGCGAGGATGATGGAGGATTATATAGGATATATTAATATTACACAGTTTAACGAAAAAACTCCGGAACAGGTTCAGAAAAATTTCACTGAACTTTTATCACAGGGCGCAAAAGGAATTATATTTGATGTAAGGAACAATGGCGGCGGCCTGGTTTCTTCCGTTGAAAAATGCCTTGACCCGCTGCTTCCGGAGGGTGATATAGCCGTTGCGGTATATAAGGATGGAAGGGAAGAAACAATTGTTAAATCAGACGCGGAAGAAACTGATATCCCTATGACTGTACTTGTAAATAAAAATTCAGCCAGTGGTGCAGAGCTTTTTGCGGCCTCGCTGAGAGATTTCAAAAATACTGAACTGGTTGGAACTACAACTTTCGGAAAAGGAATTATGCAGGATACTTTTGAACTTAGCAACGGAAGTACAGTTGTTCTTACAGTTGCTGCATACAAAACGACAAGATCAGAATGTTATCATGGAACAGGACTCGTACCTGATTTTGAGATTGAAAATGATGAAAGCGGATATGATTTTCAGCTTGATAAAGCGACTGAAGTTGTCAAAAAGAAAATTAATTAAATATTGACAATAGTTTGCTGATGTACTATAATATAAAAGAATATAAATTTTTTACTGAGGAGTGTGCGGTTATGGCAGAAAAGAAGCAGATGTCCCGCGAGGGCTACGAACAGCTTGAAAAGGAATTAAATTATCTCATTACTGTAAGAAGAGCAGAGGTTGCTCAGAAACTTAAAGAAGCAAGATCATTCGGTGACTTGTCAGAAAACGCAGAATACGATGAAGCTAAGAATGAACAGGGTATTCTCGAAGCTACAATTGCTGAGATGGAAAATACTCTTGCAAATGCTGAAGTTGTTGATGATGACAGTATATCAACAAATGAAGTAGGTGTAGGTTCAACAATCGAAATCAAGCGTCTTGACAACAATAAAGTAGAAAAATTTAAAATTGTTGGTACAACAGAAGCAAATCCGGCTGAAGGAAAGATATCTGACGATTCACCTATAGGTAAAGCGTCAATCAAGAAGAAAGTCGGAGATGTTTTCATTGTAGAAGCACCAGTTGGTGAACTTAAGTTTGAAGTTATCTCTATTTCAAAGTAAGAAAGGCAGGATTTGATTAATGAGCGAAAATCAGACAAACGATCAGATTCAGGAAGAAGTTCAGGAACAGGATATAAATATACTAAAAAAAGTTAGAATAGAAAAACTCGATGAGTTAAAGAAAGATAATAAAAACCCGTATGAGATCACAAAGTATGAAGTTACAGCCAAGAACGCTGTAATAAGAGAAAAGTTTGAAGAGATGGAAAATCAAACTGTAACTATTGCAGGTCGTATTATGAGCTGGCGTGATATGGGTAAGGCTAACTTTATTGATGTACGCGATGATACTGACAGAATGCAGGTATATGTTCGTATGAACGATATCGGCGAAGATTTGTTCTCTGAATTCAAAAAGTGGGATATCGGTGATATCGTTGGTGTTGAAGGATTTGTATTCCGTACAAGAAAAGGTGAGATATCAGTTCATGCCCAGAAGATAGTGCTTCTTTCAAAATCACTTCTTCCGCTTCCGGAAAAGTGGCATGGTCTTAAGGATCAGGATATGAGATACCGTCAGCGTTATGTTGATCTTATCTGTAATCCTGGAGTAAAGGATACTTTCGTAAAGAGAAGTATGATCCTCAGAGAAATAAGACAGTACCTTGATAATCTCGGATATCTTGAAGTTGACACACCGGTTCTCCACACTCTTGAAATCGGTGCAGCCGCAAGACCTTTCAAAACACATCACAATGCACTTGATCTTGATATGTATCTCCGTATCGAAACAGAGCTTTATCTTAAGCGACTTATCGTAGGCGGTTTCAATAAAGTTTACGAAGTAGGACGTATTTTCAGAAATGAAGGTATGGATACCTCACACAACCCTGAATTTACATCAATCGAAATGTATCAGGCATTTACCGACTATAAGGGAATGATGGATCTTATCGAAGATATGTATATCACTATCACAAGAAAGATCTGTGGTACTGATGTTATTACATATCAGGGCGTTGAAATCAACATGGGCGGTCCATGGGAAAGACTTACAATGGTTGAGGCTGTAAAGAAATATGCCGGTGTTGACTACAACGACTGGAAGACAGATGAAGAAGCAAGAGCATGTGCAAAGAGCAAGGGCATTGAAGTTGAAGAAGGTGCAAATGCTACAAAAGGACACGTTCTTATCGCATTCTTTGAAGAATTTGTTGAAGACAAACTCATTCAGCCAACTATCATCTATGATTATCCTGTTGAAAACTCACCTCTTGCAAAGAGAAAACCGTCAGATCCTGCATTTACAGAGAGATTTGAATACTTTATATATGCAAGAGAAATGGGTAACGCATTCTCAGAGCTTAACGACCCGATTGACCAGAGAGAACGTTTCGTAAAGCAGGTTGAAGCTAAGCGTGCGCAGGGTGCTAATGCAGAAGTTGATGAGGACTTCGTAACAGCTCTTGAATACGGCATGCCGCCAACAGGTGGTCTTGGATTCGGTCTTGACCGTCTCGTTATGCTTCTCACAGACAGCGCTTCTATCAGGGACGTACTCCTTTTCCCTACAATGAAGCCGATTGACAAGTAATCTTGAAAAAAATAATGGTTGAGCAATCCTGTTGTTTCGGATTATGACAACAGATATATAAAGATACGGGGCAGCTTTTAAGCTGCTCCTTATTTTTAGCAGTACATCAAAAATTACATTAAAAAGCAGCAGATGTTGAATATGAAATTTCTGTAAAATCATATACTGACATGAGATTTTGCAGATGGAGAAATATCATAAATCAGGTCAGCATGATTACTGGTATTATAAACTGGTCTTATAAAATAAACTCTGTCTGGTTATATACGAAGCCAAAAATATCTGATATACTGATAAAAAATATAAAAAAGAGGTAATTAATATGAATCAGCATTATCAGTTAAATAAAGAACTTGCACAGATGTTAAAGGGCGGTGTAATAATGGATGTTACTACACCTGAACAGGCAGTAATTGCACAGGACGCTGGTGCATGCGCAGTTATGGCTCTTGAACGTATTCCTGCAGATATTCGTGCTGCAGGCGGAGTATCCAGAATGAGTGACCCGGCGATGATTCGTTCTATTCAGGAAGCTGTTTCAATTCCTGTTATGGCAAAGTGCCGTATAGGGCATTTTGTTGAAGCACAGATTCTTGAAGCAATTGAAATAGACTATATAGATGAAAGTGAAGTGCTCTCACCGGCCGATGATGTATTTCATGTAGACAAGACACAGTTTAAAGTTCCTTTTGTATGTGGTGCAAGGGATCTTGGCGAAGCACTCAGACGTATAAATGAAGGCGCTTCCATGATCAGAACAAAAGGTGAGCCGGGAACAGGTGATATCGTTCAGGCTGTTCGTCATATGCGAATGATGAATACTCAGATAAGACACGTTGTTTCACTTCGGGAGGATGAACTTTTTGAAGAGGCAAAGCGTCTTCAGGTTCCTTATGGACTTGTTAAACAGGTACATGACACAGGAAGACTTCCGGTTGTAAATTTTGCAGCGGGCGGAGTTGCTACTCCGGCAGATGCTGCACTTATGATGCAGCTTGGTGCAGAAGGTGTATTCGTTGGATCGGGAATTTTTAAGTCAGGAGATCCTAAGAAACGTGCGGCTGCTATTGTTCAGGCCGTTACCAATTATACTGATGCAAAGCTTATCGCTGAACTTTCAGCAGGACTTGGCGAAGCGATGGTTGGTATAAATGAACATGAAATAGAAATTCTTATGGCTGAAAGAGGCAAGTGATGCGTATAGGTGTTGTGGCTGTTCAGGGAGCGTTTGCTGAACATATAGCGGTACTTGAACGAATGGGCATATCTGCTTTTGAGATCAGACAGGAAAAAGATTTGTCAGGAAGTATCGATGGTTTGATACTTCCTGGCGGTGAGAGTACTGTTATGAAAAAACTTCTCCGTGAACTTTGCCTGTATAATCCGATAAAAGAACTAATCAACAACGGAGTTCCTGTTTTCGGAACCTGTGCAGGTATGATTCTTCTTTCTGAAATAATCGAAAGCGGAGAAGAAAGCTGTTTTGGTACTATGAATGTTACTGTTAAGCGAAATGCGTATGGCAGACAGCTTGGAAGTTTCAGATGCATAGAAAAATTTGACGGAAATGATATAGAGATGCCGTTTATACGTGCACCTTACATTACAGAAGTCCGGGAAGATGCGGAAGTTCTTGCAGTGCATGAAGGAAGAATTGTTGCAGTAAGGCAGGGAAATCAGCTTGCAACTGCCTTTCATCCTGAGCTTACTGATGATAATACAGTTTTTAATTATTTTATCAATATGATAAAAAACAGAGTAAAGTAAGAATAAATAACAGGAAGTGATGAGTTGTATATTCAGATTAACTCCGAAAGTAAGGCACCAGCATATAAACAGATATATTCATCAATTCGCAGCAAGATAATATGCGGTGCATTTCCGTACAACTCCAGACTTCCTTCCAAAAGAGAGCTTGCTCATGACTGTGGTGTAAGCGTTGTAACTGTTGAGCATGCACTTCATCTGCTTTGTGATGAAGGTTTCTGTGAGATGCGTTCAAGAAGCGGATGCTACGTAAGATATTCATATGAAAACAATTTTCCGGTTTCAGATTATATTTCTGAAGAGAACATACATGAGAGGCCAGAGGATTTTCACTATGAAAACATTCCTTTTTCTTCTGTTTCATCACAGCTTAGAAAAGTGATTCTTGATTATGGTGAAAAAATTCTTATGAAATCACCTAATAACGGCTGTGCTGAACTTCGTGAATCAATTTGCCGGTATCTTTCCAGAAACAGAAACATAAATGTTTCACCTGAACAGATAGTTATAGGTTCAGGTGCCGAATATCTTTACGGTATTTGCATCCAGATGCTTGGCAGGGAGAGAATTGTTGCACTTGAGAATCCTTCATACGAAAAGATTAGAGAAGTATATCAGATAAACGGAGCAGAATGTGATATGCTTGATATGGATGACGAAGGAATAAGAACTGATGGACTGAAACGAACCAGAGCCTCTGTTCTACATGTCACACCTTTTAACAGTTATCCGAGCCATATAACAGCTTCAGCTGAAAGAAGGCATGAGTATATCAGATGGGCGCAAGAAAGAAACGCAGTTATTATCGAGGATGACTATGATTCTGAATTTATAGTGACCGGAACTGCACCTGAAACGCTTTTTTCACAGAATACAGACGGAAATGTAATATATATCAATACTTTCTCACGTACTATAGCTCCTGCACTCCGAGCCGGATACATGATTCTTCCGAAGAAAATGATTCCCGCATATGAGGAAACGGTAGGATTTTATTCATGTACTGTCCCTATGCTGGAACAGTATTTTCTCACAGAATGGATTGACAGCGGTGAGTTTGAGAGAAATATCAGCAGGATAAGAAGAAAAAATCAAAAAAAATAAACCGGGTTTGAATCCCGGTTTTTATTTTTTCATAAGATATTTTCACAAAATAATCATTGTTATAGTGTTAAAAATATGATATAATTAAAATATCATGCTGACGAAAGGACGTATCCTTAATGGGACAAAAAAAAGACAGTAAATCTGAAAAAGGGGTACTTGAAACTATACGTGAGGTAAACAGAAAAGACAGGATGAAGAGAATTTCCAGTGAGTCTGAACGTATAAAAAAAGCGGCACATGAGAAAGATCTTGCCGATGAGGCGTACAGAAAAGAACTTCAGAAAGACAAGATAGAACTCATAAAGATTAAACAGGGGATTAAGGAAGAAGATGAAATAAAGCAGGATGAAACCAAATATACTTTTCTGCAGAAGGTCGGTGCTTTTTTCTACTGTAATAAACCAATGGTGATAACAGCCTCATTTTTTATTTTTCTTGCCGGATTTTTGATATATGATCTTGCCAGAAAAGACAGACCTGATGTGACAGCCATGATTATAACGAGTGATGAAAACATGGAAACATGCTATGAAAATATTGCCTCAGTTGTTGATGAGTATATAGTGGATGTAAACGAAAACGGAGAAATCCATTCCACTATGTATTATCTCCCTTTTGGTGAAGATATCGATCCTTACACACTTCAGGCAAGTTCAACTAAACTTTTTGCATTTATGCAGGATGGAGAAACCATGCTTGTGATTGCAAGTGATGAGGTTGAAGATTATGTATTTCCTGAGAAAACGCTTGAAAATCTGGAGGAACTCTATCCTGACAATGAACATATAAAAGGACATGGATTTTATTTTGCGGGAACAAAGTTTGCAGAAGAGATAGGCTATGAAGGAGAGCTTCCGGATGATGTGTATATCGGAATAAGAAAAGTCTCAAAGGGTGCAAGATACAGAGAGAAGATGCAGAAAAATTATGATCATGCAAAAGCTGTACTTGATGGAATCATCGATCGTTATTCATAATGATTCAAATTACAGAAAGGATATTTTTATATGAGCAAATTGTGTAAATACTGCGGAGCTGAAATGGATGACGAGGCATTTGAATGTCCGGAATGTCTGAAAAAAATTCCAGGGGCAGAGATGCTTGCCAAACAGAAAGAGCTTGAAAAGAAAGAAAAACGTAAAAAAAACCTTATAATTATCGGAACGGCTGTTGCTGTTATTTTACTTATAACTGGTATTACATTTTTAGTTAAGAAACTGAATACAAAACCGTCGGACAAATATATGAAACCGGTCAGGTCATATATTGACGGCTGTGTGGAAAATGAATATGATGAATTTATTTCTGCTTTTCCTGAATTTATCGGACAGTTTATGTCAGAACAGTTTGCTTATGCGGTTATAGGCGATCTTCCGGAGGAAGAGGAGAAAATTCGTACAGCGGATCTTCTTTATCTTGACCAGTATTATCGTACTCTTGCAGAAAAATTTGGCGTTGACTTTGATATAGATTACACCATTAATTCAGAAAAACGCTATACTCCCGAAGAACTTGAGAAGTATCAGGAAGAGTACAGAAACTACAATACAGAACTGTTAAAAAATACAGTTTTTAGTGACGGTTACGAAATTACAGTAACATTTACAGCCAAAGGAAATCTTGGTTCAAATTCAGTTACAGAGGAGAATTTCCAGGTGTTCTGCATTAACGACAAGTGGTATATGATGAGTTATGTTGATTTTCTCAAAGAAGCAGAAGATATAACACTTGATAATTTAAGACAATA
>JAEDJV010000128.1 GCA_016296165.1 Oscillospiraceae bacterium
ATGTTATACACCTTTTATTATAGTCTTGTCAATATATTATCGCTTACAATTTTTGATGTTGTTTTATATGATTTTTAGTGTAAATTTACTATAATTACTATTCACAGCCGGCACTTTGACAGTTTCTAGTCAATATAACCACTTCAAACTGCGTAACAGCGGCTTTTTTGCGTCAATTTTTTTGAAAATATTTGTTGTATGGTGTTCTATTTATGTTTAAAATGTCATATAATATAAATATGAAGCTGAATTACGACCGAAAATCCAAAAACCCTACCTATTTTACCCAGATGGGTATGAGAAACGGAAAGAAAACAACAACCAAAAATGTTGCACGCATCGGCAAGCATTCTGAACTTTTGAAAATTACTGATGATCCTCTTGCATATGCAAAGGAACAGGTTAAAATATATAACGAGAAGCATAAAAAAAATAAAATTTTACCACTTGACCTGAAAATTGATTTTAACGAAAAGATTAAAGCTACCGATGATATTGTATCACTGTCAACCGATAAAAATATTGGATATTTCTTTCTTCAGTATATCTACAACAAACTTGAATTAAAGGATTTCTTCAAGAAAATCTCTGATGAGAAAAAAATAGAATTTGACCCTAATCTTGTGAACAGATTTATAACATTTTCAAGAATTCTTGACCCGGATTCTAAATTAGGCTCTTTTCAAAAACTTGGAAATTTCTATGAGCAGCCGAGTTTTGAGTATGTCCATATTTTAAGAACTATGGATTTACTTAAATCTCATTATGATGAATATATTTCTCACCTTTATGAAAAAAGCTCTAACCTTGTTAAGCGAAATACTTCCATTTGTTATTATGACTGTACAAACTATTACTTCGAAACTGAATGTGAAGACGAAGACTATGTCGATGATGTTACAGGCGAGTATATCAAAGGGCTTCGCAAATACGGTCCCTGTAAAGAACACAGACCAAATCCTATCGCAGAAATGGGGCTTTTTATGGATGCTGACGGCATACCTCTGTCTATGTGCATTACTTCAGGCTCTGACAATGAACAGACTACGGCTATTCCACTCGAAAAGAAGCTTACCCGTATGCTAAAAGGAAAGAAATTCATTTACTGTGCTGATGCTGGACTGGGATCATTTAATATTCGTAATTTTAACTCCATGGGCGGCCGTGCGTTTATCGTTACTCAATCAATAAAGAAATTGTCTGCAAAACTTCAGGATGCTGTATTTAATGACTGCGACTACAAACTGCTCTCGGATGACAAGCCAGTATCCCTGCTCATATGAAGGAATTTGACAGATTTGATGAGAAAAACAGAAAATTGTACACTGACCATGCCTACAAAATATTAATTGCAGACAAAGCTTTTGATGTTGGTTTGTATGAAGAAAAAGTATGCAAAAACGGCAAAGTAAAAATGGTTAAATCCAAAGCAACACTTAAACAGAAAATTATCATTTCTTTTTCAAGAAAAATGATGGAATATCAGCGTCATATTCGAAATCGCCAGGTGGAACGTGCAAAAAAACTACTTGAAAATATTGACCCTGAATCATACAAGAAAGGTCCTCATGACGTAACAAGATTTATCAAAAGGGTATCAAAAGCTAAATCCAGCGAAAATGGAACTGACGAATTCATTCTTGATAAAGGAGTAATAGAAAAGGAAGAAAAGTACGATGGTTTCTACGCTGTAGCTACTAATCTTGATGATGATGCTAAAACAATTATTGAAATAAGTCAGAACAGATACAAAATCGAAGATTGTTTCAGAATTATGAAAACTAACTTTGACGCAAGACCTGTTTATCATCACAAACCTGAAAGGATAATCGCCCATTTCATGATTTGCTACACTGCTTTGCTCGTGTATCGCATTTTAGAAAAAATGCTGTCCTACAAAAAATATCATTTTTCAATCGACAACGTTATAGAAACAATGCGAAACATGAATGTCTCTAATATCCAGGATATCTGCTACATGTCTAATTATACAAACTCTCAGATATGCATTGCACTTAACGAAATTACGGGGCTTGAGCTTGATAAGCAGTATTATTTGCCTAAGGAGCTGAATAAAAAAATAAAAAATTTAAAGTGAAAACTTCCATACAACATTTTTTAATTGAGAAAAAAGAGACGCAAACCACGATTTTACGTGACTTACGTCTCTTTTCTATTCACCAACTGTCAAAGTCGGGTTTATAGAAAAATGCAATACCTTTTCTCAAGAAAATTATGATTTTTTAATTGACAATATTGCTCTGAACACCATTGAGTGCCCATCATGCAAGCATTCGGGCTGTTTATCAGTTCACGCTTACTATTGTCGCTGGCTTAAAATATGCGGTGTTAAAGTCAGACTCCGTATTTTAAGAGTTGTCTGCTCTGAATGCGGACGAACTCATGCTGTTCTGCCCTCCTGCATTGTACCTTACTCACAGATTCCGTATGAAGATCAGAAAGCAATCTGTGAACACTATGAAAGCAAATCCGGATATGATGATATCATGGCGGAAAATCAATGTATTGACGAAAGCAATATCTCATATATATTAAGAAACTACCGAAGATACTGGCGTGAAAAAATTCTTTCCTGGAAAATGATGGTTTCAGATGATATTCTTTCGGCCTGCTTTGAGCATACACGACGACAATTTATGCAAATTAAAAGAACCATCAACACCCTGATCAGGGTGTACCACATAACTTAGCTGGAGCTTTTCTCTGTACTCCTGTATAATGTGTATCAGGAGGTGTTCTTATTTCCCACGTATGAGTGCTACTGCGATTCATCAGAAATTAATCGCAGACGGCCTTGTTGGTCCTGCTGACGTTTCTGATTCAACCGTAAGAAGATATATCAGAACTATCAGAGAGAATACCAGTATAACCGATGTCAAGGATATGCACAGGTATGAGCGATGTCATATCAACGAAGTCTGGTGCGGTGACAGTTCTGTCTCCGTTTACATCAAGGAGAACGGCGTTAAAAAACGTGTTTACGTAATTGCTCTTATTGATGATGCAAGCAGAATGATTGTTGGTATTAATGCTTTCTTTAATGATAACTTCGAAAATCTGCTTTCTGTTATGAAAACAGCTGTCTCAAAATTCGGTGTACCTAAAGTGTTTAATTTTGACAATGGAGCAAATTATCGTAACAAACAAATCGAATTGCTTGTCGCGAGAATCGGATCCTGTATCAACTATAACCCTCCAAGAACTCCAACCGGTAAAGCTAAAATTGAACGCTGGTTCAGGACTATGAAGGATCAATGGTCTGCATCAGTTAACTACGATGATTTTCACTCTCTTGACGATGTAAGAAACAGCCTGTTCGAATATGTGCACAAGTACAATCTCACTATCCATTCTTCTCTTAACGGGTTATCACCTCACGACAGGTTCTTCAGCGAATCCGATTGTATACGCCGTTTACCTGATGATCGTATCGAAAATCTCTTCCTTCTCGAAATTACCCGCAGCGTTTCAGCTGACTCTGTTATCAGAATGAACAGCACTGATTATGAAACCGACTGCAGATTTGCTAAATCCAGGGTCACCGTTCGTTATCTGCCTGATATGTCAGCAGTATACATCGAAGATTCTGACGATTCCTTAATCCCTGTGCGGCTTCTCAACAAGCACGAAAACTCTGTTTCAAAGCGTCAGGAACATATATTCGGAGGTGCTGACAATGATTGATAATTATGTTTCCCGATTTGGTTTAGCTTTTAATCCTTTCATCAAAAATTCCAAAGAAATCATCGTCTCTACTGCTGAGTACAACGAAGCCATAAACAGACTTAATTATCTGTTGTCTGTCAGTGGCTTCGGCCTGCTCACCGGGAATCCCGGGCAAGGCAAAACCACCGTCGTTCGTAACTGGATTAATTCTTTGAATCCTTCGCTTTACAAGCCTGTATACACTTGCCTTTCCACTGTCACCGTTATGGATTTCTATCGAAATCTTGCTTCTTCTCTTGGTGCTGAGCCGGCTTTCAGAAAATCTGATAACTTCAAAATTATTCAGAATGAGATTATCAGATATTCTGTTGAAAAGCGTATCACTCCTGTTATTGTAATTGACGAGGTTAATCACATCAGCAACGCTATCCTTAATGACCTTAAACTTCTTTTTAACTTTGATATGGACTCGAAAGACCGGGCTGTTATTCTTCTTACCGGTCTTCCTCAGATTTGCAATGCACTCAGCCTTTCCTGTAATGAACCTCTCAGACAGCGTATCATCATGAATTACAAGATGTCAGAGCTTTCTAAAGAAGACGCTCGTTCCTATATACTTTCCAAGCTGGAAGGAGCTGATTGTCATCAAACTATATTTGATGAGCCTGCTCTTGAGGCAATCATTAACTCAGCTAACGGCGTTCCAAGAATCATCAATAAAATCTGTAATGCCAGCCTCTTAATCGGCAATTCCCAGGCCTTAAATATCATTTCAGCTGATACTGTCATGCGTGCTGTCGCTGATTGCAGTATTCGTTAATTTTTTCGGAGATTTTCCATTTTTAGGACAATCTCCGTTTTACTTTTTGTTTACACATTTATTTTGCTTAATTTCCCTCATTTAATTTGACAACCACTTTCTACGCCGCTTTTTCTCCTTCATTTAAAGTGACTGAACCTTTATCAAATAATTTGCTCATCAACAGTTCCCCACCACTGACCGGTTTCTGCAATGTCAAAAGGAATGTCGTCTGAATATCGCATAAGGTAATCACGGCACATTTTTTCAAAGACAAGTCCCATGTAATCGTGCATCTTTAATTTTACCGAGCGGTCAAAGCTGGTTTCTATTTTTCCGGAAACGATAGCAGGAATATTTTTCGGAATAAATCTGTACCAGAATCTGAAAAAATTATCTTCTATCTGATAGATTGTTTTTTTTCCTTTTTTCTCTGTAACAGGAGTTTCCCGGGTTATTATTCCAAGTTTGGTGAGGGTTCTGATATATTTAAGGCAGGCTCCGCTTTCAAGTCCGTTTTTTGTTGATATTTCATTAAGTTTTGTATATCCTTCTGCTATAGATGTTATTATGGAATTGTAAACGGCAGGTTCTCTTAGTTCCTGTTTCAGGAGATTTTCCGGTTCCTCATAAAGATATGCTGAACAGTCGAAAAAGTTTTCAAGCAGTGCGGAATTTATATCATTTCCGGCATCAAGCTTATTTATATAATGCGGAACACCACCCGTTATCCCGTATAAAAGAGCTTTTTCTTCAGTCGGTAAATCAGGGACGAAAACAGCAGTTTCCCTGTACGTCAGCGGTTCTATTCTGAACTGTGCTGTTCTTCTTCCGTAAAGCGGACTCTCATATCCAAGTACCTGATTCTGCATAAAACTCATCGATGAACCGCATAAAATCAAAAATAAACTGCTGTTCTGCCACCTGTGGTCAATAATGTGCTGAAGGCGTGAAGAAACGGACGGTTCTGATTTGGCAAGATACGGGTATTCGTCTATTACAAATATCAGTCGTTCTTTTTTGCCGAGCATTTCAATTGCCGCAAAAGCCGCTGACACCATACCCGATGCCAGCGGCTTTTATACTATATTTATTACTCTTCTTCCGCCTGCGCAAACTGGCTTGGATGGCGTTTGAAGAAGTCTACTCTCGGTTCAAGGAACTTGAGTTTATGGTCAGCTCCGTCTGTAAATGCTGCCATTGTATCAAATATTTTGTCCCAGCTCCAGAAACTTTCGTCAAGCTGCAGGTATTCGAGAATCATCTCTGTTCCCCTTGGTGCCATCGGGTGAAGAAGAACTGCAGCAGTTCTTATCATGTGGAATACGTTGATAAGTGTCTTTCTTCTGAGTTCATCGTCTTCCTTCTTATCAGCATTGCCGAGATTCTTTACCATGTACTTGCTTGCTTTTCTGATATATGTGTCAAGCACATAGGTAGTCTGATGAAATTCAAATCTGTACATAAAGCGTTCATAGTCAAGAACTGCTTTCCTTGCAGCTTCAAGTACGTCCGCATCAACTTCGCCTACCGGCATCATACCGTCATAGTGCTTCTGAACAGTGTAGAAGCATGTGCGGATAATCCTGTTGAATACATTTGAAAGAAGGAAACCATCCTTAAGAACCGGATCTGATTCATCAGGGTTTGCATCAGGATTCAGAGGTTTAGGCTGGAAACTAACACTTCTCTGACCAAGTCCGAGTCCAAGATAATGCATCCTGAGCTGCTCTGCAGTATAATAATCAAGAAGTTCATCAGCCATTGGCGGTTTTACTGAACTGCTGCTGCTTGCTTTTTTGTCCAGGAAGAGAATGTGGTTGTTTGCCATAAGAATCGGAAGCTGAAGCTGACCATCATCCGGATCTGATTTAAGTCCGTCTTTTCCCTGTGAAGCGATAGCCATACCCATTTCTGCGATTCCGTAAAAATAAATATTATCCTGTCCGATGAACTGGTATACCTGTGAATCTTTGGAACACCAGAATTTTTTCCAGTCTTCCCTGTCTCTGCCTGACTGTTCAAGATATGCCTCTGTAAATGAGATAGGAGCCCAGAGTGATTCAGGCCATACCCATATTGTAAGCCCTTCTTCACCTTCAAGCACAGGAGCCGGAACACCCCATTCGATGTTTCCTGTAAGTCTGAACGGAACGAGTGTCTTACCTGTTCTGTATCTGATACCTGCATCTGTAAGCACTTTACATGCCTCATCACAGTCGTGAAGTTTACTGAACACAATAGTAAATGAAGGTTTCTTTGGTTCTTCAAGATATTCATGTTCAGGCATTTTTTCCTTTATGCTTTCGTACTGTTCAAGGAAATCCTTCTTGATATAGATAACAGGCGGCTTAAGAAATTCATCAATTGTCTTTACAACAAGAGGTCTCACGTTCTTCTGCCTCTTGATTCTGTCAACATACTCTTTTAAAAGATCGTTGAATTCAGTAAGATTGAAGTACCAGTTTACAACGTCTTTCATAACAGG
>JAEDJV010000129.1 GCA_016296165.1 Oscillospiraceae bacterium
TGTCCCATTCTGTCGGCTATGGCAACTGCTGAAAAACCCATTTCAATCAGCAGTGAAACATGAGAATGTCTGATATCATGGAGTCTGATTCTTTCAAGACCTGTCACCTTACATCCACGGTCGAGTTCATGATGGAGATAAGATTTTGTTATCTGAAACAGTCTGTCTGTTGGTTTAAGACCATACAACGAATCGATATATTCTTTTATTTCATCACAAAGAAAATCAGGAATTGTAACTGTACGTACACTCTTTGGAGTCTTCGGATCAGTTATAACCTCTTTCCCTTCAATTTTCTGAAATGATTTTGTGATATGAAGAAGTTTCTTCCTGAAATCAAAATCTTTTGCAGTAAGAGCAAGAAGTTCTCCAAGACGTATTCCACACCAGTACAACACCTCAAAAGCATAAAACGATACCGGTTTGTCCATCATAACATCTGCAAACATAAGATACTGCTCTTTAGTCCAGAATCTCATTTCATTTGTATTTTTCCTTCCCATATTACCCGCTTTAACCGCCGGATTAATTTTCAAATCATAGAAGCGCACTGCATGATTAAATATAGCAGAAAGATTGTTATGAATGCTCCTCAGATATTCTGAGGAGTATGGTTCACCATTTTTATTTCTGCCTGACATTATTTCATTATGCCAGGCTATCACATCCTTCGCTGTAATCTCACTGAGTTTCTTTTTACTGAAATACGGAAGAATCTTTGTATCAATTATATAATTTTTAGACTGCCATGTATGCTCTCTGATTTTATTTTTCATATCATTGCGATACACCTCGATAAAATCTGAAAAAGTCATATCTACGCTGCCATCCTGTTTATCAAGAAAAGATCGCTCATATTCTTTCGCTTCTCTTTTGCTTTCAAAGCCTCTTTTAGTAGTCTGCTTTTTCTCCCCTTTCCAGTCTGTATAATAAAAAACTGTGTACCATGAATTCTGATTTTCGTCCTTATACACTGACATTAACAGTTACCTCCTTGTATCCATATACCTTCTCATAAAAGAACTGTCTGCTGATTTTTCCGGAAACAGTAATAAAGCCTTTGCTGCTCAGTTCATTATTGAGCTGTTTAATTAGTTTATAAGCATGGGATTTTGAAATACCAAGCTCACTCATGACCTCATCCACCTTCATAAAAAGACCATTGTCCATCATTTTAATTACTCCTTTCTGTTACATTAATGCTTTTTGCTTTTTCAGTTTCTGTTCTATGTGATTAATAGTTTCTTTCAGACTTTTCTTTTCTTCATCATCACCGTTTATAAAAACACTGCACAGATAGTTAGTATATTCGTACCAGCGCAGGCTTTCAGTGTGCCTTCCGTCAGGTTTATCGTTTGGTCTCCAGGGCTTGTAAAGATATAGCCAGCTCTTCAGAATACGCTGATATTCTATAATTACGTTCCAGGCATGTTCCTCCCATTCTTTGAAGCGATGTTTTTCTATCATTTTAAGATAGTATTCATTTACTTCTTCAGGAGTTGCTCTTTCATTAAGGTCAATTCCCAGTATGAAGTCTGTATTAAGTTTCTTTATTGCTTCCACCGGAGACAACTGAAACAGCTTCTCCGCAAGGACAATTACATCACCATGCTCACCACAGCCAAAGCAGTAAAAGTTATCACTATACAGCTTCATAGACGGTGTATTTTCACTATGGAAAGGACATATGCACATTCCTGCACGATTTGATTTTATCCCGTAATACTCAGCTGCTGTCTTTATGTCAAGCCTTTCCTTTGCTTCTTCGAATATACTCATAAGCTGTTTTCTTTTCTTCTATGAACATTTTTACCCATAGTCTGCTTAAACAGCTCATACTTTTCTCTGAGTCCGTAATAATCAATGAAATATTCAAGCAGTTCCAGTGCCATCTGAAGTCTTGTCAGCTCCTTCTGGTGACGATCTTCCCTGATAACATCCTTGATAGATATACGAGCACGCTTCTCTTCTTTTTCCTTAAACTCTTTGTTTTCAGCCAGCAGAGAACTGTTCTGTTCCCGAAGTTCCCTGACTTCTTTGGTTAAAGATTTAAGATTTTTAGAAGCAGTAATACCAATTTTGGCGTCATGCTTCAGCTTCTTCGCTGCTTCTTTAGGCATTGTAACCTTACCGCCGATAAGAGTATCCTTCATTTCAATCTCGTCAATGTTCTTCAGCTCAGAACGAGTGCCGGAAAGTTCATCAAAAGTTTTCTGCAATTCTGCAATTTCTGTGTTTTTGTTATCAAGCTCCTCACTGAGTTCCTCTTTTTCAGCTTTGAGAGCATTTAATTCGTCCCTGGTCTCTTTAAATTCAGCGATATTCATGTGAGGCCAGGAATTTTCTTTTGGTGGAGCTTTACTTATTCCATGTTCAAGGCACAAGCGTTCAATATACCTTTTTTCTGATTCTCTCCAGACATTTACTGCATCTTTTCCTGTGCCGTATCCCATCTCCTTAAGTGCCTGAGCATGTCCGTTCTGTACAGGAACACCTCTGTTGTAATGTCCTATCGGAATATAGTCAAGATGAAGATGTGGTGTTTTCTCATCAAGGTGAATCACAGCATTGAACATATAGAAATTAGGATTTCTTTCCTGAAACTCTTCTGCATATCTGATTAATATCTTTTTGGCGGTTTCTGCATCAGCTGTTCCTACTGCTGTATCATCTTTGTTACCAATCTGAACCAGTGTTTCATAGAAGCTGTACTGATTGTTACCACCCTGAATTCTGCTGTTGGTATATCCCTGACGGAAAACATGCTGAAAATAATCGCTGATTTTTCTGTCGTTTCTCGTCTGTCTGCTGTTATATTCAGCAACAGCCTGTCCAAAACAGTGTTCATATGCCTCTTTGAGTGGTTGTTTTATAATTGTAATGTTATCTGGTGTACGTTCTCTGTCAATGTTTTCAGTAAAAAATTCTCTGTTATTATGTGCAAGACTTGCATTTCCCTGAACATATGATATACTTTTCTCTGTCATAAAAACTTTCTCCTTTCTTTGTAAAACTAATTCAAACTGTAGCCGAAGGCGTTTTTGCCCCAGGGGCAACCTAATTAAGCTTCTGACATTACGCACGGCTCCACATCAGAAGCTTATTAGGCTCTGCGAGGCTTTTTTTCAGCAGCAAAGCTGCTGATTATCAGAACGGAAGCTTTTCTTCCTCTTCTGCTGAAACTGAAGAAGCTTCAAGCCATTTATCAAATTTACTCTGTTCAACACGAAGCATTCTTCCGATTCGTACAGCAGGAAAATCACTGCGTTTAAAAAGCTTATACACTGAAGTTCTGCTCAAACTCAGAATCTCCATAATTTCTTCAGGAGTATAAAATTTCTTTAATCCAATCTTATTTTCGTTCATCTTTTTATCCTTTCTGTTATACTGTTATGTCAAACGGCCAATCGTTACAATACAAGTTATCAAACGGCTTATTTGCGTTGTTTGTAATTGATTTTAGTTTTAGTCAATCGTATGTCAATGTGCTGTCAATCACTTGCCAAACGTTTAAGAATCTCCGGGCGAATTTCATAATCCGGCTTTTTTCTTCCGTTGTACTGTGTTTTCACTACAGGAATCTCTGCAATATATCCATGATCTATAAGAATTTCCAGGCTTTCCATTAATACAGAGTCACTCGTTTTCTTGCTTATAAGTCTTCTGATATCTCTGTAGGAAATTATATTTCTGTTTTCTTTAATGCATTTGTTCGCAATTTTGTTAAAAACAGTTTCAGCAACTGTTAAGTTGTGATTTCCATCAAAAATATCCATACTCTGTACTATCAGATAATTGGAAATTTCAATAGCACTACGCATCGTATGAGCATCAAGTGGTTTATTTACATCTCCGAATTCAGCCATGTGAAGTATCCCTGCAATTCTAAGTGTCCTGCCTGAAAATTTTCCGAAATAATCACGATTGTCTTCAAACGCACCATTTTTTCCGAGTGCTGCTTCTATACGGTAACTGTAATTTTTAAAAATTTCTTTTGCTTCCGGAGAAAGAGTAATTACCGAATCAGATATAGGCAGTTCAAGAAGTCTGTATATGAGTTTTCTGTATTCTTCTCTTGCTGTAAGAAACAGAGCCTCATTAACATTGTCAAGTGTTCTTTTTCCGACCATGCTTGGAGGAACCACAAATATAAAACGCTGAACAAAACCTCATCCAATAAATGTTTTATTGTTTAAAAGATCATTAAGAATACATGGCTGAGCACATACGCCAAATGTTAAAAGTGGTCTTACAAGATTAATGCTTCCGTTTTTTCTGTCTATATTTGTAGGAGCACCATCATAACCATTCAGGTAAATATTCAGATTTATTCCAGAAGAATAAAGTCCTCCTATAATATCAAATATACCACCTTCATCACTCATAATTCCCATTCTGCAGTTGTTATAAAACATCTTCTCAGCAAGAGATTCAGCAGTAATATCACTTGTTGTGAGCTTCAGATAATTCACTGGAACAAGTGAATTTATCTCTTCTTTTATTTTCTGAAGCTCTTCTGTTTTACCATGCTGAATAAGAGATGCCTTTTTAGCTTCAAGTGCAGCTTTTGTTTCATGATAACTTTGTATCAGCGAAGCATTTTTAGTGTTATACTCTGTAACATACTGATGCACAGGTGACATCATTGCTTTGTAAACCGGCGATTTTCTTTCTGCAGGATCAGCAAAAATACAAACATAAAGGTTAAGTTCTTCATCCCATATGTTATTGAATGCTATTTTTGCTTTCTTCTGAACAGCAAGAGAAAGTACCGCAAGTGATAATGCTGCAGGCATATCCGGATATACCTGAACACATTCTGAAACAGCATCAACATAGTTCCTTACTGCTTCCGGAAGACATTTCACCGGAAATGCAACATTGCTTTTATCAACACTGAGTTTTCTGAGTTTTTTAAAGTTTCCGCATACAGTATTCTCATTAGCAGCCGCTACGTCTGTCATTTTCATCCTTCCTTTCGTTGACACTTTTTATTAATTATGATATAATTATCATCAAGAGTACAAAAATTGAACTCACAAAAGTGTATAAGCGCAATTATACATCAATAAACGTTCATTTGTGTTATTGGTCGCATATTTTGATACTTGATTGTATATGATTATACAGCATAAATTTGCAGTAGTCAATACGATATTGCATTTTTTGATACTTTTAAAATTAATTTCTACATTATTAACAATAAACGCAGGAGATAATTATATGTTTTGGACAAGATATTTGCAGATATGTGAGGAGCATGGGGTTAAACCTCATGCCGTGTTAAGAGAATTAGGAATTTCTACAGGCTCAGCTGCTAACTGGAAAAAAGGATCTCTCCCTACAGGAGAAATCCTGAATAAACTTGCTGCATACTTTGATGTTTCCGTTGAATATCTTATTACTGATGACGAGATTTCTATTATGCCGAAGCAGAAAAAGCTTAAAATGTTCTTTAACACTCTCCTCGCTATACCGCAGCGCTGGGCAAGTCTCAGAAGTGGCAAGGACGTTGACGAGAATATTATTTCAAGCATTACCAGGTACACAAACTGCAGTATGAGGTTTCTGTACAATGAAGAAATAATAAACTACACTCCTAAAGGCGAATATGACAAGAATGTAACTGCTGATACAGACACGCTTCATTCTATCTTTGAAATACTTGATAACTGTGCTGACAGCGACGAGTATAAAGCTCTGCAGATTCAGCTTTCCCGTATAGTGCTCTATAATATTGATAAAAAAGGTTTTACAATGGATACTGTGCTCAGTTATACTGAATTTGAGCCAAAGAAGATGAAGTTCATCTACACCGGAGAAAAAAACAAGGATAATACTTTAAATTACGGTATGAATTTTTCTGATTTAACAATGATGAAAAAGAAAACAGGATTAAGTTATCAGTATATGTTTACCGGTATTGAGTAAGTCGAATGGCATGACTTTGACATCATATTGACAGTCGAATGACAAAAAAGAAAAAAGCCTATCAATTAACGCAAATACGTTAGTTGATAGGCTTTTGTTATTCGATTGACCGATTGGCAAAATCCTAATAAATATCTGACAAAATATTTATTGCTTTTCCCCTGATTTTCTAGTTATCGATTTAATTATATAAAGTAATAATATTATTATAAAAGCTATAAAATTCAAACTTTTCTCTATGCTTGTTACTACAACATTAATCTTTAAATATAGTTCTCTATACTCATAGTTAATTTCTTTAAATCCATTAGTATCATTTTCAAAATAACACCAATTCCAAGCTGTAATTAAACTAATTAATATAATCACAATATTAAGAATTATTTTTTTGGGATTCTCAACCTTTGAATTAACTAAAATACAAATAATCATTATAAATTCTATTAGCGATTGTGTTATCCAATGGAATGGAAGAGGTGTATATAGATTTTTGAAATCATCTAATGTAATAGGAAAAACAAATTTTTCAATTACAAACGCAACCACTCCAGATAAAAAAGAGATTCCCGAAAATACAAGTGCGACAATTATTATAATACTATCCATTCTTTTTTTCAATATTATCACTTCCTCTGATATATGGTTCATAATCAACTTCTATCCCTATATTGGATAACTTCTGAATTTCTTTCTCCGTAAGTAAATCATCATTAATAAATATATATTGTAAAGATTCTAATTTTCCTAATTCATCAATGTCTAATACTAATTTTGGACAATCATCAATATATATTTTTTTTAAATTGATCGTATTGCTAGATATATCCAAATGCGATATGATACTATTATTTGACAATGAAATACCTCTCTATATATTCTTGCGATTTTCTTAAAATATCTCTCGTTTTCTCCGTTTT
>JAEDJV010000130.1 GCA_016296165.1 Oscillospiraceae bacterium
TATATGTTAAGGTTAGAGGCGTAGGTTTTATTCGAGAGGGAAACCCCGAAGGAGGCAATGTCATCAACTTAAGAAAATAGACGTAAAAACATCAGAATAATGTTTGTGAGATTTTTCAATTGACAAATCTAAAAGTCGCAAATAAGGAAAGAACATACGACAGAATATTCAATGCCTGCTTCCTTATTGCATTTCATGGTACATCATTCAGGCAGAAACAGGCAAGGGATAGTTTTATGATTATGAATGAGTTGCTGAATGAAGACGTATGAAAAAAATAAGGATGTAACGTTGCAGCGTTACATCCAGTTAAAATCAATTAGGCAGTGTGATTCAATGCCTTCGCAAGTTCTTCAACTTCTTCTACAGAAAGATCGGTTCCTTTGGCAATTGCTTCATAAGACAGAAGTCCCATGTTTAAAAAATTAATAGCAATCTGCTTTGATTTCTCTTTGGCAACATTTTTATTATTTTCTTCAATAGCCTTGCACATAGTATCAACTCCTTCTGGTGTTTCCTTAAGTTTTCTTGTTTTGTTCGCAAGTGGTTCAGTGAGCATATCACTGGCATTTGAGCATCTGAAATCATGCATTAGTTTCGCAAGTTCAGAATCATCATTTTCTTTATCATATGCGGCATTCACAAAAATTATGTGAGCACCGTCTTCAAGTCTGCTGCCGTCTTCTTCTCGCCATTCATACTGATATATCAGCTTTCCTTTTCCCATAACATCATTTTCTGTTATGAAAATAACATAGGTTTCAGGCAATTCTGTGAAATCTTCTCCGGACTTTAGAATTTCAATATCAATGGCACTTGAATGGTATCTTACTCTTTTAGGTGCTGCACCTGCATCAGAACGCTGAACTTCAAGGTTAAATTTCTTTCCTTTGCTGTCTGTTCCTAAAACATCAAGGCGTAATGAACGTGAACCAGTGAGACTGTGTAAATCAAACTGTGTTTCTGATTGTGTAACATTAAGATCTTTTATCCCGGTAATAATGCGAAGAACATATTCTGTCAGCGGAATGTCATCTCTGAACAATTCTCTCATAAACTCATCGTCCATAGGTCTGTAATCTTTGATAATCTGAAGAATTTTTTCACGTTCAGTTTTTGGGGTTTCTTCAGTCATACAGGTATTATTAACTTTTTCATTTTCCATTGGCTGTTCCGCCCTTCTTTATATTACTTCTGACACAATTATACCATGAATACAATTGAAAATCAAGCTGTAAGCAACGTATTTTCAGCGTTTGCCATATATTTATATTTCACCGTGAAAGGCAATGTCATCAACTTAAGATTTATAACGCTGATTTTGAGCATACATGAAGTATGTTCAATTCTTCATTAATAAAACCACGCAGACGTCATATTCTGCGTGGTTTTATTCAGGTAATGTTTTTTATGTTTTACGGTCTTGGAGAAGCACATTCAGAACAGAATTTACCTGTGTTTACAGTACCGCAAGAACAGGTCCATTCAGCTGACGGCTTCGGACTTGCGCATTCAGAACAGAATTTACCGGTATTTACAGTACCGCATGAACAGGTCCACTGTCCTGCTGGTGCCGGTTTTGGAGAAGCACATTCGGAGCAGAACTTACCTGTGTTTACAGTACCGCATGCACATGTCCATGATCCTGCCGGTGCAGCTGCCTGCTGTGCATCCTGCTGCTGTCCCATCGCAAAGAGATTCTGGGCATTTATTCCGCCTGCGCCTGCTGCCATGTTCATTCCCATGAATCCGTTCATAGCACCAGCTGTGTTTCCGGCAGCGGTTTTCATTGCCTCAGCCTGAGCGTTAACGAGAGTTGCAGCTGCATAGTTTGCATCGCGCATCATACCTGTTCGCTGTGCCTCTGTTATCATTTTTTGGTCTTCTTCTGGGATAGTAAGGTTGTTTATTGCGACGGATACTATTGATATACCTCTGAGCTGAGACCATTTTTTAGAGAGCTCTGCATTCATTGCGTCAGCAATTTCTGTTGTGTGACCAGGAAGTGCGCTGTATCTGATACCCATTTCGGAGATTTTTGCAAATGCAGGTCCAAGAGCACTTAAAAATTCACTTCTGAGCTGCTGGTCGATATCTGAGGTTTTGTAATCCTGTTCTATGTTTCCGCATACATTGGTGTAGAAAAGCATAGGATCGGTGATTTTGTATGAGTAAACGCCGTTGCAGCGGATAGTAACATCAATGTCAAGTCCGATATTTTTATCCACAACTCTGAAAGGAACAGGGTTCTGTGTTCCGAATTTGTTGTCTTTTATTTCTTTAATATTAAAATAATATACGCGCTGATCCTTGCCTGAACTTCCGCCGAATGAAATGCGTCTGCCTATCGTTTTAAATGTTTCAATAATACTCTGGCCAAGATCTCCGGAGAAAATGCTTGGTTCAGATGATGTGTCGAACCTGTATTCACCGGGAACCGCACAAATATCAACAACATGTCCCTGTTCCACTATGATAATACACTGTCCGTCAGCTACAGCGATAACACTTCCGTTGGAGATGACATTGTCATTACCTTTGTTTGATACGCGTCCGTCAACTTTTTTGTGACCTCTTGAAACAATAACGTTGTTTGGAAGAGCGTCACAGTAGAAAAATTCTTTGTACTGATCAGCAAGCGTACTGCTTACTGCTCCTATTGCTGCCTGAATAAGTCCCATAAATATGTACTCCTTTCAAAATTTTGATTGTTTTTCACTCACCTTTTCCCAGGGGTTAAAAATAATAATAAATTTGAACATATTTTCTTCAGAAATATTTCATCTGTACGTTCAACTACTATAAATAATACCGTAAAATAGTGATTTCGTCAATAGCTTTTTAAAACACAAGGCAGAAGTTACATCTGAACGGTATCTTCTGCCTTTGCTACAAAATATATTAACAATATTTGTCATACTGATCAGGTGGATTGCCATAATTCTCTCTGAGAGGCACACCCTTAGGTCCGACATATCTGCAGTTGCCGTCAAATGCCATAGGAATCACAAGCAAGCCGCGAAAAATGTTGCGCTGATTTTGTGTGTGAATTAACCTGAATTTTCCTTTAACTAAATATTTTTAAACTCTGCAAAAAAAATGAAACATTTTTCTGTGCTACAAAGTATTATATTATAGTGCTGTCGGATAATGTTTATCCTTTTCGGCAATCAGGATTGTGACCGGTACATATTTGTTTATGCTTTTTAGTAAAAAACTACTTGTCAAACGTGCAAAAATACTGTATAATAAAAATATATGTGTTCGCGCATGTTACAATAATTAATATCAGGAGGTTACAAATGGAAAAGACAGCAAAGCCTGCTGTTCAGGCTAATGCAGGTGTCTGGGACAAGATAAAAAAATGGCTGTATAATAACAGATTTTATATATATGCATTTTTTATTCCTGTTTTGATCATGGCACTTGCCTATGGACTTTTCGACGTTTTCCCGCTGGGAAACATAATGGGAACTGATTTTGAGAATATTCCAAAGAGAAAGGCTGCTCATGATGGTTCCGTACTCGTACTTGACCTTAACGGACAGTACGTTTATTACTTTGAAGCGTTAAGAGATGCGTTCTGGGGAGACGGAAGCATTTTCTACAACTGGTCAAGAAACCTTTCAGGTGAATTTATCGGTATCATAGGTTACTACCTTGCCAGTCCGTTCACTCTTATTGTTATGCTTCTGCCAAGAACAATGCTCCTTGAGAGCCTTCTTATCATGCAGCTTTCAAAACTTGGAGCTATCGGCGTAACATTCAGCTATTATCTTCAGCATTCAAAGAAGATGAAGCCGCTTAATTCTATTATCTTTTCTACACCGTTTGCTCTCTGTGCATATGCAGTTATCCAGCTTATGGATCCTATGTGGATAGATGGTCTTGTACTTCTTCCGCTTGTTGCACTTGGTATCGAATACCTTGTTGACAAGAAACTCAGAGCAAATTACATTATTCCGCTTGCAATCATGTTTGTTGCAAACTTCTACATCGGATTTATGATTGCTATCTTCAGCGTGATTTATTTCCTGTATTACAATTTCCTTGGCACAGAAAAGGAAAATGTTACACTCAAGGAACATGCAGCTACAGGTATAAGATTTGCTTACTGTTCTGCTATAGCAGGTATGTGTGCAGCGTTTATGATTATTCCTGTTTACAATGCACTTAAGCTTGGAAAATTTGAATTTACTGATCCTGATTATTCAGTAGCACTTCAGTTTGATTCGATTGATATTCTTTCAAAACTTCTTCCTTCAAGCTATGATACAGTAAGAAATGAAGGACTTCCGGAAATATACTGCGGTACAATAGCTATCCTTATGCTTCCGCTTTTCTACTTCAACAAGAATATAAAATCCAGACGCAAGATCGGCTATTCACTCCTTCTTGCAGTACTTTTCTTCAGCATGTATATCAAGCCTATTGATATGATGTGGCATGGCGGTCAGGTGCCAAACTGGCTTCCTTACAGATATTCATTTATCATGTCATTCGTTATCCTCTGTATGGGTGCTGAATGCTTTGAAAAACTTGACGGACTTAAACCAAATGCAATCGGAGGCTCGTTCTTTGGGATACTCATGTACCTGCTCCTTGCTGAAAAGCTCTTTAAGTATGAAAACATCGAAGTGCTTAACGGACTCTGGTTCACAGCAGGCTGTGTATTATGCTTTACGATCCTTGTTGGTGCCTTCAAGGAGAACAATAAATCAAAGGCAATACCGATTACAATAATTACAATGCTTTCAGGCGAGCTTCTTCTAAGTTCATTTGAGACTCTTAAGGATATAGATACAGACGTAACCTATAGCATGCGTTCTTCTTACTATGACTATGTGGAAGCAGGACGTGACGCAGTTGCAAAGATAGAGGAAGCGGATGACGGACTTTTCCGTTCTGAAAAAGTGGCACAGACAAATCCGCTTAGAAGAACAGTAAACGACAATATCGCCTTTGGTCTTAAGGGTATTACTCATTCAAGTTCAGTTATGAATGCCAAGATGATTGACACACTTGGCAAGCTTGGTTATGTAAGTCGCGGTCACTATACAAGATACGAAGGAAACACTCCGATTACTGATTCACTCCTTGGCATTAAGTATGTGCTTGATTCAAACAACACAGGCGTTTCGGATATGTACAATTACAAGATGTCAACAGTTACAACACACAGCAGTGAAAAGACAACACAGATTGACATTTATGAAAATCCATATGCACTCCCGATAGGTTTTATGGTTGATGACGATATTCTTTCAGTTGATATCAGTGATGAACAGGATCCGTTCAGAAATCAGAACAATCTCTTCTGTGCTATGCTTGGTGAACAGAAAGACTATTTCACAAGACTTAACTTCTCACAGGAACCAAGATACAGAAACGTTACAATTGAAAATGCAGGCAATCAGACTAAGTATGTAGCTGATGCAACAGCAAACGACTGGACTATCGACTACTTTGTACACGCTGTTTCTGATGACACAGTATATGCATTTTTCCCGACTATCTATGAAAAGGAAGTAAACCTCTGGAACAGTGTATGGGATGAAAGCATTCAGGACTTTGATTATTCAGGAAAGTTCATCGACAACTTCTTTGAAGGCGAACATTACTGTATAACACGTCTTGGAAGATATGAAGCAGACACAAACTTCAGTATACGTATGTCAGTAGCAAACGAATACTGCTATATGTCAGATCAGCTTTTCTACAGCTTTAATGAAGATCTTTTCATGCAGGATATACAGAAACTCCATGAAAACAAATGGGAGATTGAAGACTGGTCTGAAACAAAGATTGTTGGTAAGGTTACAGCTGAGGCCAATCAGGTGTTCTTTACTTCAATCCCTAATGAAGGCGGCTGGACTGTCAAGGTTGACGGAAAGAAAGCTGATATAACAGAAGTAGCCGGTGGATTTATCGGAATTGAGCTCGCACCTGGTGAACATGAAATCAAGATGACTTTCTTCCCTAACGGAATGCCGCTTGGTATTCTGCTTGCTGTAGCAGGTATCGGATGTGTTGTTGTATTTATTATGACAGACAAGAAAAAAACATTCAAGAAACCAGCTAAGAAAGAAACTGTAGCAGCTGCTGCAAATTAATATAATTTCTATACTGCTGTCCTGAAATTATACAGGACAGCAGTTTTTACCTTTTTGAAAGTGTGGGTTTTATGGAAAGACTCGATAAATTTATAGCAGACAGAACGGATATGTCAAGAAAAGATGTAAAGCAGGCACTTAAGCAGGGTGTTGTCAAAGTGAACGGGACTCCGGTCAGGGATTCTTCTTTAAAGATAGAACCCGGATACGACAGGGTAACTGTCAGCGGCAAAGAACTTGTGTATAAGGAACACACATATATAATGCTGAATAAACCGGAGGGCTGCGTCTGTTCTACAAGAGACGGGCTGTCTGAAACTGTACTTTCCTTTGTCCCGGAGGAGCTTATGGTAAGAGGACTGTTTCCGGCAGGGAGACTGGACAAGGATTCAAAGGGTTTTGTGTTCCTGACGGATGACGGAGAACTGGCTCATCGGATTCTCTCTCCGAAAAATCATCTTACGAAGTATTATCTGGTGAAACTTGAGGAAGAATATAAGGAGGAGTATGAAGAAGCTTTTGCCTCTGGTCTTGTTATTGACGGCGGTGAAAAATGTATGCCTGCCCGTGTGTGCGGTATATCACATGACCCGAAGTATGCACTGGTAGGTCTGAACGAAGGGAAATTTCACCAGGTAAAACGGATGTTTCAGACTGTAGGAAATAAAGTTACGCAGCTTTTCCGAAT
>JAEDJV010000131.1 GCA_016296165.1 Oscillospiraceae bacterium
CAAGATTTCCTTTGGCTGTAATATAATCGCCAACAACCATCTCATAACCATTTTCTATTGCTGTAGAACAATATGATATAGAATCCGATACCCATGCCATGCTCCCTGCATATACGCCGGTACCCAGGTTGAGCTTGTCAAAGTGTTCGACATTAGGAGTTACTTTCTTTTCTACCAGTTTCTGATAAGATTCTATCATTAGTCGAATATCATCTTTGTTATAAAGAATCTTTCCATCGTTGTCCATAAAATCTTTTCCTGTAATCTCCCCTGTATATGAAACCAAAAGAAAAAAGGCAGGTTTACGAGACATTGGGAGAGGATAGTGTTCACCATTCATGACATCAGCTGCCTTATAAAGATCATCCCATGTACGTGGAATATCCAGTCCGAACTGTTCATATATTGTCTTATTTATAAAGATAGTTTCTGTGTTAAGTGCGATAGGTACAGCATTTAGTTTTCCATTCTGCATACCGTAAGCAAGATCTTCTTCGGTATATGTTGACAGATCTACTATGTCAGTCAGAAGATTTATGTCATAGTATCCGTTTCCATCAGGTGAATACTGGCTAAGCCATGAATAGTTTATCTGCATTACATCCGATTCGGTATTTGATACCATCTGAACTTTATTGCGGGTCTGATACCCTGCCCATTCAGCATAATGACACTTAACCTTGATCTCCGGATGGAGTTTCTCAAATTCTTTTATGGCCGGAATAGTGTAATCATGTCTCTGGTCGTTACCCCACCACGAAAATGATATTTCGGTACGATTCGTCTGAGTAGTTATAACTTCCTGATTGCCGCAGCCGTTCAGCAGAAACATAAGAGAGAACTGAGCAGCGAGTAAACACATACGTGAACGTTTTTTCATTTTTTCTCCTCCGTTTCTGAATTGCTGCTATATATGGTAAACGTATCTTTTCCTTTATGTTTTGATTCATATAATGCTTTGTCAGCACACTGATAAAGCTCCCCAAAACTTTTTCCATGTTCTGAAAAGACAGCAACACCAATGCTTGCTGAAATTTTGTATCTTCTATCATCACCTGTATAATTTTCGTTAAAAGCCCTGCAAAGTTCAGAGCATTTTTCTTCTATAAAATGTCCGTATGAGTTATATTTTTCTGTAACCGGATCAAATGTATTGAGAAAAACGCAGAATTCATCTCCGCCAAGCCTTCCGAGATAATCACCATTATTAAACACACGCTTGAGTATGTCACCAACACCTGCAAGCACCTTGTCTCCATATGCATGCCCAAGATTGTCGTTTACTCCCTTGAAATTATCAATATCAAGAAGTATAAGAGCTCGTTTTTCATCTATACTGCATTTTTCAAGAGTTTCCTGTGTGTATTTCTCAAACGACCTCTTGTTAAGTACGCCGGTGAGCAAATCAGTATGTGCTTCATCATCGAGAGTATTAACTATATTTGTTACCGGAGTAATAATTTTCTCAAGAAGAAATATTGTGATAAGTGCTGCAAAAAGTGCAAATACTATTCCTATCAGGAGAATACTGTACTGTGCCTCATTTTTTTCTTTGAGTATAACATCAACAGGTGCATACTGTATTATTTTCCAGTTATCCACACAGTCATTTGTAGCTATAAGATATTCATTATCTATATATGTACCGGATTCAGACAAAACAAGGCGTTCAGATATAGCACTATCTATTTTTGTTCCTGCTTCATTAAAATCATGAGAGTAAATTATTGTATTGGTACTGTCAGTAATACACGCTTTTATATTTTCGGTTGATGAACTTCTTACAAACACATCGTCAAGTTCACTTGTATAGAATGAAACAGCAAGTACCGCATTTTCATTTATTCTTTTTACATAGTAAATTCGTTTGTAACTGTCCTTATATCCGGCATGCCATCCGTCATTGGTTGAACTGCGCGTTATCATTTTACTGAAGTCATTATAAAGGTTTTCGCCAAATGAAAGAAGTGTTCCGTTTGATATCTTTCCAACAAAATGATTATTACTGTATATTACACCGAAGTCCACCATGTTTTCAAGCATACTTATATCATACAGTGCTGATTCAATATCATCTTCAATTTTAATGGATTCATATTCATCTTGGACGGGTCGGATGCATCATAAGTATAAATGTTTTCATCAGAAAATACGAGTGTACCGATTACCTCAACTTTTGAGAGATAACTGAGCAGATTTGCCTTCATCTGATTATTCAGAGAAGAGGCAACTGAAGTAACCTGGGACTTTAACACATAATCTGTCTTTGTGAGTGTAATAGCAGAAGTCAGTATGATAGCTACAGTAGTTATCAAAACAAACAGTACAACGAACAGATTTTTATATTTATTTATTCTGGCAGAATTATTTATTGTAACATTTTTTTCCATATAAGTCCCCCTATCCACAGATACCATAATCTCATAATAATTTCTTATATAATTATATCAAATTCATACAAAATAGTCAACACCTTTTGGTAAATATATAAAATTTATAAACTAATACGGATTAATTAAAACCGGTTTTCAGTACAAACAAGGATTAATCAACATCCATAAAATCGATATCTCAGAACCTTCAACAGCAAAATGTGACTTAGTTACGGAAAACAATTATTTTTCAATGTATAATAAGAACATAAAATAATTCTGGAAAGGAAGTATATATTATGTCAGTACTTAACGTAAGCAAAAATAATTTCGATCAGATAAAAAATAGTGAAAAAGCAGTTCTCCTTGATTTTTACGCAGACTGGTGTGGTCCTTGCCAGATGGTATCTCCGATAGTGCATCAGATTGCAGAAGAAAATCCGGAATACCTTGTAGGTAAAATAAACGTTGACAATGAACCTGAACTTGCAGGCGCATTCGGTGTTGCAAGTATTCCTATGCTTGTTGTCATGAAAAACGGTAAAGTAGCCAATTATTCTGTAGGAGCAAGACCAAAACAACAGATACTGGATATGATGAATGTATAAAACGATCAGAAAAAATTACAACCGCTGCGGTATTTAAGATTGCAGCGGCTGTTTTTTTATTTAAAATTTATTATATCCTTATAAATACATATTACTCCGTCAGCATCAAATCTGACAACAGAATTACTAAGTTTACTCTCATTTACTTTTCCTGCAAGAATTCCCGCTTCAGCAGATGAAAGATCGTAGTTCTGTTCCGGATTCATTTTTCTGTATGTATTAAGAAGTTTTTCGTAAATTGTCTTGCCTTCATAATCTTCCATTATCTCATACAGAGATTTAAATTCTTCACGACGGCCGTTTTTCTCAGCGTATTTCAAAGCAAAAATCAAACTAAGTGCAACGGCCTGACCATGACGTATCCCATATCCGGTAGTCAGCGAATAGCTCATTGCATGTCCTACGGATGTACGGGTGATGCTTATTGCCCTGCCGGAATAGTATGAAGCAAGGAGTATATCCTTATTCGTGCTTTCATCATTATTAAGATATTTTTCATAATTACTGTTAATAATCTTTATCGACTGTTCAGAATAATTACGGCTCTCATCCGTAACATCCGGTGTCATCATACTTTCAATACTATGACATAATGCATCCAGAAGCGATACTGTCTTTTGCTGTCTGCTCATACCTGTAAGAAGCGATGAATCCAGAACTGCAGCATCGGGTAAAAGTTCCGGTTCGTTAAGTGAATATTTCATATCGTCTCTGCATAAAACTGAATACTGTGTCGCTTCACTTCCTGATCCTGCTGTTGTAGGAATCGAAATATGTATTAATTCTTTTCTCCCGGTAAAATACTTTACTGCCTTTGCGGTATCAATTACACTTCCCCCGCCTGCAGAAATAATTGTATCATAGTCATCACATTCAAACGCCTTTACTGTTTCCGTTACGCTTTCATCAGTAGGATTTTCAATAACACCAGTAAACTTTGTAACCGGTGTATCAAGATTATCAATGTATTTTTCAAAATCACTTCCCTTAAGATGATTTCCCATAACAAGAAATACTTTTGAAGAACCGAATTTTTTCAGGAGTGTTTTTATTGAAGAGATTTCATAATATACATTTTCACCCATTTTAATATTTTCCATAACTTTAAAGTAGTCCTCCCTGTTATCAATTTCACTTATGCAGCAGCCATTATATGAAAGAGGTTTTATATTAAGTTTTTCCGATATTTCATTAAGCGCATTTTCTGCATATACTTTTACATTATTATCTGAAATATATTCGTTTGTTTTTGAAAGCCATAATGCTGCACATTTTTCTGAAAGCCGGTAAAGCGGCTGAAGTGCATAGCAATTATCGTCAAATATATTCACAGACACTTCTTTTAGTATCCCGTTTTCAATTCTGCCTTTAAAATCTTTTTCAGGTTTCCCGGCCTGCTTATCAATAACACAGAACGAACCTTCCTTTTCTTTCAGAAGTTTTTTCAGAATACTCTTTTCAAATACAAGATCTCCATGCATCATTATTATATCATCATTCAGATACTCCCCTGAAAGATAAAACGAATAGATATAATTTGTGGATGAATATTCCGGATTATGAACAAATTCGGTATTGAGGCCGCTTATTTTTTCCGCCTCATCTCTAATCAGAGAATCATACTTTCCTGTAGTAATAACAACATCATGTATTCCGCACTCAGAGAGTAATCTGAGCTGTCTGTGAAGTATAGTCTCACCGTTTATCTCCAGCAGACATTTGGGTTTGTTTTCTGTAAGTCTGCCCATTCTACTCCCTGTACCGGAATTAAAAATCAGAGCTTTCATTTTGATATATTCTCCATAAATAATCTTTTATTTTCCTGTGGTGAAAGTGTCGGCCTGCCAAGGTCACTCCTTGAACCCTGCACTATGTAAACAACCATAGCCGAACCGGGAGTTTTTTTCATTTCTTCAATACTTTCGTGAAGTTCTTCTGCATTTTTTACAGTAAATACTTTTCTGAAACCACAGCCGGAAAGTATAGCAGGAATGTCAGCATCAAATCCGGCGGTTGCCTGTCCGCCAACGGATTCATGAGCACCGTTATTAAGCACTATATATCTGAAATTGTCCCCCATATTAGCAGAATTGACAGCTGACGCACCCATATGCATAAGAAATGATCCGTCACCGTCAGCACAGTACACCGTTTTATCTGTCCCAAGACTGATCCCAAATGCTATTGAAGAAGTATGCCCCATAGAACCGACTGTAAGAAAATCGCATGAATGGTTCTGATTTTTCCTTTCACGTATCTCAAACAATTCCCTTGAAGTTTTTCCTGTTGTGGAAACTATGATATCATTTTCCGTAAGATGTTCAGTAATAATCTCAAGGGCTTCTTCCCTTAACAGTAAATATTTATTTTCAGGTTTCGTAAAAGGTACGTCGCTAAATGAATTCTTTCTGACTATCAGCGCAACAGGACGGTTGTATTTTTTCATGTATGCTGAACATTCTTCAATACATTTATGGAAATTTTCTTCAAGAATTACTGTGTGAATCCCCATGGTTTCAAAAAGAGATACTGTCAGTTTCCCCTGTTTTTTGTGCTGTGGCTCATCAGCAGTTCCCGGTTCCCCGCGCCAGCCGACTATCATGAGAAACGGAATAGAGTAAACATCTTCATCAGCCAGTGACAAAATCGGATTTACTGTATTTCCGATACCAGAGTTCTGCATATACACCACCGCTGGTTTGCCTGATGAGAGATAATATCCGCAGGCAATTCCCACAGCATTTCCTTCAGTTGCCGCGGTTATATTTTTCACCCTGTCTGAAGCTGAAATGCACGCACAAAGATTTTTAAGAAGTGAATCCGGAACTCCGGTGAAAAAGTCAAATCCGTATTCAGTCAAAGTATCCAGAAAATCATTTGTATCTATCATGACTAAAATTCCTTTCCGTCAATTGCATTCAGAATATTTCCAACCGGCTCGCATGCCGATTCATCTGTCCGATTGTTTTCAAGAATAAAAACTGCCTGTGAAATCATAGCCTTATAGGCACTTCTCATGAGTTGATTAGCATAGATAACCACATCGGCGCCTTTTTCAAAAAGTTCATCACCTGAAAAAGTATGATATGCTGTAGGAATAAAAACAAGAGGAATGTGTTCATGTTTCTTTCTGAATTCAGACGCAAAACCGAAAACGTCACTCCCGTCACTTCTCACGCTGTGAATTACAATTCCGTCTGCTCCCGCCTCAATATATTTATCGGTTCTGCAAAGAGCTTTTTCTATCGTTTCCCCCGCTATTAAACTTTCAGTTCTTGCAAAAATCATAAATTCGTTACTTTGAATACTTTTCTTTGAATGATATATTTTTTCAGAAAAAACATCAGAATTCTCCATAATGTGAACTGCGCCGGTACCGTAAAGTGAATTCTGCTTTAATCCTGTTTTGTCTTCGACAACAATCCCTGATACTCCGGTCTTTTCGAGCTCAGAGATATGCCTGCATAAATGAGTTGTCATTCCTCCTGTGTCCATATCGACAATAAGCGGTTTGTCAGATACCGCAAAAATATTTTCAATATCCCGAAGTCTGGTTGAAAAGTCGGTGTATTCGTTATCCGGCATTCCTTTAAATGCAGAGCAGCAAAGTCCGCTGAACCAAAGTGCATCAAATCTGTTTTCACTATGTTTTTCAGCCTCATTTACTGCCAGTGCCTCAAGTCCGCACACGGTTTCCGCGACTCGTATTTTTTTGAGTCTTCTGCACTCTTGGTCGATAAAAATTTAATATAAGGTATTGAAAA
>JAEDJV010000132.1 GCA_016296165.1 Oscillospiraceae bacterium
AGTAGTTATTACGGCGTCAACATCAGGCCAGCCGTCATGTTTAAATTCATCTCTTGACGCTTCAAATTTTTTTGCTGTACATGGCATTACTGCAACATGAAAATGCATTTTTCCATGTTCATCATTGCTTTTAAGAACGGAAGCAAACATTTGCATAGGAGAACGGCATGTAGAGACATTGTCAAGGAGATCGGGATGGTTCTTTTCACAGTATTGAATCCAAGCAGGGCAGCATGAGGTGATGAGCGGGATGTTCGATTCCTTTTCCAGTCTCTGAACAAATTCGTTTGTTTCTTCTATAACAGTAAGATCAGCACCAAAAGATGTGTCATAAACTTCATCAAATCCCATTCGGCGAAGTGCTGCTACAATCTTTCCCATGCAGTCTCTGCCGTCTTCAATGCCAAGTTCCTTTCCGATAGCGACACGAACAGCAGGTGCAATCTGTACAGATGTCCTGATGTCAGAGTCATCTATAGCTTTCCATACTTTTGAGGTGTCGTTTTTAACTACTATTGCACCCGTAGGACATGAGGCCGCACACTGACCGCACCCGACACAAGGCGAATCTGCGATAGGTTTTCCAAAAGCAGTACTGATAGTCATCTTTGAGCCTCTGAAAGCAAAATCTATGGCACCTACGTTTTGTATTTCATTGCACACTCGTACGCAGTCGCCACAGAGAATACATTTTCCATTATCTCTGACTATACATACTGATGAAGTGTCATCGTCTTTGGTTGACACAGCGGTATTAGGAAAACGTACGCCTTCTATATTGTATCTCTGTGCAAGTACCTGAAGTCTGCAGTTCGTATTATATTCACATGTTGTACAGTCACGGCAATGGTTTGCAAGAATAAGTTCAAGGATATTTTTTCTGTATCTGCGCAGACGTTCTGTATTCGTTTTTATTTTCATTCCTGCACGCGGAGGAGTGGAACAGGCAGCGTCCAGCCCGCCTCTTTCGTTTTCTACCATGCACATACGACATGCACCGTATATTGAGAGTTCAGAGTGATAGCAGAAGGTAGGAAGTTTTATTCCGTTTTTACGAAGAACTTCAAGTATATTTCTTTCGTCGTTTATCTCGACCTGAATTCCGTCAACGGTCATAAATTGTTTTTCGTTCATTGTGATTAACCCTCCTTGATTGCGTTGAACGGACAAGCGGTCATGCAGTTTCCACAGCGAATACATTTTGAAAGATCAATAGTAAACGGTTCCTTAATCTTTCCGCTGATGGCTTCGACCGGACACTGACGCGAACATTTTGAACATCCTTTGCACAGATCCGGATCAATTTCAATCTTCCTGAGTTTCTGACAGACACCGGCAGGACATCTTTTTTCGTTTATGTGAGCCTCGTATTCTTCGCGGAAGTTTTTGATTGTACTTATGACAGGGGAAGGGGCTGATTTACCAAGCCCGCATAGTGCTGTATGTGAAATAGTGTTGGCAAGTTCAAGAAGAAGATCGATATCGCCATCTTTTCCTTCTCCGGCAACAATTCTTTCGAGTATTTCCAGCATACGCTTTGTTCCTTCACGACATGGAATGCATTTTCCACAGGATTCGTTCTGGGTAAAGTTCATGAAAAACCTTGCAACTTCTACCATACAGGTGTTTGAATCCATTACAACGAGTCCGCCCGAACCAATCATTGCTCCAACTTTTTTCAGCGTATCAAAATCAAGCGGCATATCAAGATGTTCCTTTGTCAGACATGCCCCTGAAGGACCACCAATCTGAACTGCTTTAAATTCACCGCCGTCTCTTATGCCTCCGCCTATATCGAAGATAATATGACGAAGTGTAGTTCCCATAGGCACTTCAATGAGACCGTTATTGTTTATATTACCGGTAAGTGCAAAGGCTTTTGTTCCCGGACTTGTTTCCGTTCCAAATCCAAGATACCATTCAGAGCCGTTATTTATAATCATAGGAACGTTCGCATATGTTTCAACATTGTTTAGGACAGTAGGTTTGTCAAAAAGTCCATGTTCAACTGTTCTGGGCGGTTTAACCCTCGGAAATCCGCGACGTCCTTCGATGGATGAAGTGAGTGCACTTCCTTCACCGCATACAAATGCACCTGCACCTCTCGTTATATGCATATGGAATGAAAAATCAGTACCGAGTATATTGTCACCGAGAAGCCCTGTTTCTTCTGCCTGTGCAATTGCGTTTTTCAGACGTTCCACAGCAAGAGGGTATTCAGCGCGAACGTAAATATATCCTTCGTTTGCTCCGCATGAAACAGCAGCTATCATCATACCTTCGAGCATACGATGCGGATCACCTTCCATGATGCTTCTGTCCATAAATGCGCCGGGATCTCCTTCATCACCGTTACATACTACATACTTTTGCGTTTCGTTCTGACGTTTTACCTGAGCCCATTTACGTCCGGCAGGAAATCCGCCGCCGCCTCTGCCACGAAGTCCGGATTTTGTGATCTCATCAATTATTTCATCACTGCTCATATCGAAAAGAGCTTTTTCAAATGCAGTATATCCCCCTGAAGCAATGTATTCTTTTATGGAATTAGCGTCAATCTTTCCGCAGTGTTCAAGGACTACACGATTCTGTTGTTTGTAGAAAGGGATCTCTTCCTGTTTCTGAATAGGAAAATTGTCCTTACAGTAAGCAAGACGTTCTATGTATTCGCCGTTCTTTATAGTTTTTTCTACAATCTCTTCGCAGTCATCAACGGATACTTTAGTGTAGAGCCATCCCTGCGGATCAATTCTTAATAGCGGTCCCATTTCACAGAAACCATGACATCCACTCTTTTTCAGACCGACAGATTCATCGTGAGGTTCAGCTTCAAGATCAATTGCAACATGGATATTCCGGTCTTCCAGAAGCTCCTTTAATCTGTTGTAAACGTTAATGGATCCTCCGGCAACACATCCTGTTCCGGCACATATTATTACTCTCTGAACCTGTTTGTTAAAAGAATTCTGTACTGATAAACGATACTGCTGTAATTCTTCTCTGTTTTTAAGCATTTTCGGATTCCTCCTTTAGTTTTTTCAGAAGTTCCGAAGCTTTGTCCGGAGTCATAGCTGGATTTACAGTATCGTTAACTGTGATTACAGGTGCAAGACCGCATGCACCGAGGCATGATACGGTTTCAACGGTAAACAAAAGGTCATCAGTTGTTTTTTTGTTATCAGAAAGCCCCAGATCTGCTCTTAAACGTTCGAGGATAGGCACCGAACGACGGACATGGCAAGCGGTCCCGTCACATACTTTAATAACATATTTGCCTTTGGGTTCGAGTGAAAAATTCTCATAAAAAGTAGCTACGCTGTAAATTCCAGCCTCGCTTATGGATAATTTTTCTGAGATATAAGGAAAAACTTCCTTTGGGAGGTAGTGGTAGTGTTCCTGTATTTCCTGAAGAATAGCAATAATTGCGCGTTCTTCATAGTTGTGCGCAGCAAGAATGCTGTCTGTAACTGTATAGTCAAACGACTTATTCATTTTTATCTTAGCCCCTTTCTGAGTGCAGTTTTCCGATGCAGTAGAAACACATTTTAATTTGTACAATATAAATCAATACATATGGTAATTGTATCACAAATTTAATACTTCTGTCAAATAAAAAAATAGCTGTTTTTAAACCTGTAATGCGAAAATACAGAAAAAAGTTCACATATTTGAATTTCAAATATGTTATAATTAAAGGGTGATAAGAATTGATGATGTATTAACTACTGCGAAAGGAGCAACAATGAAAATAATAGATATGCACACACATTCAACATGTTCAGATGGGACAAGTACTCCGGCAGAGGTAGTCCGGGAGGCTCACAGGGCAGGAATATCCGTTTTATCTCTTACTGACCATGATACTGTGTCAGGTTGCAGGGAAGCGTCTAAAGAGTGTGAAAAATATGGAATAAAATTTATACCGGGAGTAGAGATTACAGGAAAAGAAAATAAAAAACTCCATTTTCTTGGATACGGTTTTGATCCGGATGATGCAGAATTGAACGAGACGCTGGATAAATTATCTGACGCACGAAGAATATGTGCACAAAAAATATGTGATACCCTGAGAAAAATCGGAGTAGATGTTTATTTTGAAGAAGTAGAGGAGTGTGTTTCAGGAAGTTCAATCGGCAAACCTCATGTTGCGGAAGTAATGATAAAAAAAGGTTATGTGTCCTCCACAAAAGAAGCATTTGACAAATATCTCAATCTTCCGGAGATAAAATCAATAGAAAAAATGAAACTTTCCTCACAGGAAACTATTGACCTGATACACAGAGCAGGAGGCCTTGTTGTAATGGCTCACCCGTATCAGCTTAAAATGGATAATGACAGGCTTCATAATCTAATTGGTGAGCTGGTTAAGTGCGGACTTGACGGAATAGAGTGCTATTATTCACGCTATACAGAAGATATGATGAAAGAGTATCTCTCTTACTCAAAAGAATTCGGACTTTATTCGACAATTGGCTCTGATTATCACGGAGAACTCAGGAAACCAGGTGTTTTTATCGGGACAGGTGCCGACAATTCTTTGATAAATCTAAGGAAAATCAAAGAATTTGATTACAGAATTCTTGAGAAATTATAGAGATATAAAATCGGATATTATTATGTCAGAGTCACCTCAGATTTACCTGTTAATGAGCTTATTGTTTTTCTGAAAAGAAAAGGCATATACACCTTATGAGAATGTATATGCCTTAATTCTTTATGTTATCGAAAGTCCTGGCCGGGTTTGATAAAAAATTCATGTGGCCGCCAACTTTTGAGACGGATTATTTTATGAAACATTATAAACAGGATTTTTGAGACGATTTTCAAAATCATCATGCGGAAGCGGTTTATCATAAAGATAACCCTGTGCCATATAACAGTCAACGCTTTTCAGGAAATTAGCCTGCTGAACTGTTTCTACACCTTCGCATATTACTTTTCGGTTAAGATCAATAATCATTCGCACGACATTTTCTATCATCTTTTTGTGTGCATCATCTTCGGCGCCGTTAAGGAAGGATTTATCAAGTTTTACTACGTCAATATCAAGATCCTTGAGAATTGATAGTGAAGAGTATCCAGTACCAAAATCATCAATTGCAGTATATATTTTGTGCTTTTTCATTTCGTTTACAAACCTGGTCATTGCCTCAAAATCATCATAGCCTGATGATTCTGTAAGTTCAATCTCGATATACTTGCTCTCGACATTGTATTCGGAAATGATATCAAGAATATTCTCAGCAAAACCATTGCTTCTGAGATGAAGTTTAGAGAAGTTCGATGATACGCGAACAGGCTCGATTCCAAGGTTTTTCCACTCAGAAATATCTTTGCACACCTGTTCAAAAACATAAAAGTCAAGTTCTGTTATAGAGCCCTCTTCCTCAAGAACAGGAATAAACTTAAACGGTGGAATTAATTTTCCGTCTTTAATCCATCTTACAAGGGCTTCACATCCGCAAAGTTTGTTGGTTTTCATATCGACCTTTGGCTGATAGTAAACTACAAATTCGCGATTCTTTATTGCTTCTCTGAATTTGTTTATGGTTTCTTTTGCGGCGATATCATTTTCAGACATATCCTCTGAATACCATACACAGTCTGACATCGAAGCAGATTTGGCAGTCTTTAAAGCTATATCAGCATATGAAACAGCTTCGTTTATATAGTCCTTATCAGAAATATCATATATTCCGAATCTGGAGTCTATATTTATTTTTTTTGTACCACTCTTCATATGTACGCTGATGGTAACATTTTTAATATAATCGAGAAGTGTAGCAACACGTTCTTTTCTGATAAGTGCTATAAAACTGTCACCGTTTATTCTTGCGACAATTTCATTTTTCTGACATAGTTTCTTAATATAGCTGCCGTATTCTGTAAGTACAACATCTCCGTAACTTACGCCAAGCTGCTGGTTTATATACTGGAAACCTTTTATGTTTGTTTTTACGACAGAATAATCCGAAAGAGTTTTTTTGCGTTTTTTTCTGTCACCAAACTCAAGGAATTTGTAGTAATTAGCGATTCCTGTGACAGCATCTGCATGAATCATCTCTGTAGATATACGAACACAGATAATCTGACAAATTGCAGAGAAAAGCACGATTACTGCGAGAAGACCTAAAGCACTCATACTGGCTCGTCTGGTTTCAAGTTCAAGCTTGTTTCTGGCTTCTTTCATGTCAGCTCTTACCATATTGTTGAAACTTCTGAAGTCATCATTAACTATAGCTATATAGTCGATAAGAGTTTCATCCATGTATTTTTTTGCACTGTCAATATCGCCTTTGTTACTGAGTTCGAAGAAAGTATCAGTATTGAACAGATATCCAAGAATATTTCCGTAAAGACTGCGATATCTTATTTCATACTTTGACCCATTCATATCTTTGCCGAAATCAAAAAGCATCTGACTCATGTCTGACTTTATAGTGCTTGTCTTTTCCTCCAGGGCTGACTTCGTTTCTGAAGACGAAGTTATCAGATGTTCCATCACCATGTTCTGATGGCTGAAAAGATCTTCCTCAAGAGCTAGCATATACTCTGTGTACTGATAATCCGACTTCATCATAGTTGTGTAGCTTTGCATTATATTTTTCATTGAATACACGAGATAAAGTACTGATGCGACACCAGTTGCTGACAGAAGAAGAACAGAAGTTCGTATCCTTCTGGACAGACTTCTTTTTCTTTTTACCCCTTTGG
>JAEDJV010000133.1 GCA_016296165.1 Oscillospiraceae bacterium
AAAAAAACGGTGTTTTAACAGATATCGAATCACTAAGAACGGACAAATCAATTGCTCAGTCTGAGCTTGAGAGCATTGACGGTTCGATAACCAGCGTAACCAACAGCAGAAGTTCATGGGAAAGTCAGAAAAGATCAGCATCCTGTGATATGGATTACTACAAAAGAAAAATGGATGAACAGAGCTGATCTATCTGATTATACATGTAATTAACTGAAAAAAACGGAGGACTAATATGGAAAGTAACACATTTGTTTCTGAATCAAAAACAGCTTTTATGAATGGTAATTTTGATAAGGCTCTTGAGAGTGCGATTGCTGCTATTGAGGCGGAAAGTACAAATGCAGAAGCATATAGCTGTGCTGCCAATGCGTGTATGTCACTTCAGAAGCAGGACAAGGCTATTGAATATTACAAGGAAGCGATAAAGAATGATCTGAAAAACGGCGACAGATACTTCCAGCTTGGATTTGCTTACGCTTCTGCTGGAAGATCAGCTGATTCTCTGAAATCACTGGCTCGTGCTGAAGAGTTAAAATGTTCCAAGGAAGTGTATGCGGATCTTTATCAGCTAATGGGTATTATCTGTTTTGATGCAAGAAAATTTGACGATGCACTTATTAATTTCAAGAGAGCAGAATTTTATATCGGACCCGATCTGGATCTCTTAAACCGCATGGCAATTATATACGGAATAAAGAACGATATAAAAAAAGGGCTGTTTGTAACAAATCAGATTAAGCTTCTCTCTCCAAGTAATTATATGGGCTATAAGCTTGCTTTTAATTTCCTTACTCAGGCAAAGAGATATGATCTTGCTGAAAAAGAACTGATGAAAGCAAAAAAATATGCAAATATAAATATGGAATTTTATTTAGACAGGATGTCTCTTGAACTACAACTTGGAAAAGAAAAATCTGATAATGAATATTATAAAAAGGCACTTGCATGGATAAGCAGAGGATTGAAAGAATCCAGACCGTCTGTAAAGGAGATTGCAGAAAGTTATATTAATGCCTCTGAAATCTATCTTCAGCTCCAGGAAGCGGATAATGTAATCAACTGCCTAAATGCTACATATAATCCGGCAGAGTCATATAATATGGGGTTCAGCATTATTCCCGAAACCTTTGAAACACATACTCTTACAGAATATGATGTTGAAGAAATGATGGAAGAAGATCATCTGCGTAACGAGGAAATGTTTGGACCTGATGGAATAGAGGAACTGGCTGAACAGATAGAACCGGATGAAGAAGGAAACAGAGATTATCTCACTTTTATTGATGAAGCTGAAGAAAGCAGTAATGAAAATGATGGGAACTTATATAAGGCAGACGATTCAGAAAAATTCAATCTCTCTAAGGAAAACGTTGATCAGATAAATCGTTTGTTTGTCGGTGCTTATACTCTTAAGGAAGATTTTGAGCAGGTAATCAGATATGCAAAAATGCTTCAGGGCAGCGAATCAAATTATATTTCATATATGGGACGCTATGTTGAAGTAAATTCATTAATGAAACTTGGAAGGCCTGAATCTGCAGAAGAGTATGATAAACTCATCAGATTCTTCAGGAAGGTTTGTATGACTGATCCTTCTGACATGGCGGCACTTACATACAGAATACAGTGTAATATAGATATAAAGAATTATGATGAAGCGGAAAAACTCTGCGGACTTCTGAACAATGCGGTTAGGCAGGAATATCTTAACCGAATTAATAAAGAGCGTACAGGAGGTGAATGATAATGTTTGCACTCCAGCAGGAAATTTATCTAGATGATTCAGCGCTTCAGACCGCTTCCGAGGAGATGAATGAACTATCTCAGAGAACTGCTAACCTAAAAACAGCAATCGAAGAATTGTATGAAGACCTTACAACAGCACTCCAGACCCCTTGCGGAGAAGCTTTTAAAACAATCAGCAAAGACGTATTAGTTAAGCCGATAGACGATCTGAAACTTATCGTTGATCATATTTCCCAGACTCTTGAGACAATTAAGGGACAGGGATACTATAAGGATGTTTTTGATGAGTATGAAAATCTCAACAACAGCATTAAAGTAGAAGAATAAACAATCAAATTTACAGGAGGAAACAATTATGGCAATGGGAAACACAGGCACAGTAAACATCACACCTGAAATGATGAGGAACGCATTGGATACAATCGAAGAATACAGAAGTACAACAACAGCACTTCATCAGAGACTTGAAACAACAGTAACAGGACTTATTCCTTCAAACTTCAGCGGAAGTGCAGCAGATGGATTTTCAAATTTCTTTACAAACAAAATCACACCCGTTACTTCTGATGGGCTTACAAGTCTTCTCGACGCTCTCAGAGACATCTGTCAGGGAACACTTGATGCTCTTCCGGAAGCTAATGGTGTTGACGAACAGCTTGCAGCAGAAAATAACAAGTAATTTAACAGGAGGAATATAAAATGGCAGCATGCAGAATAGTAAATGCAGCAGTTGAAACTGCAGTAGAAGAAATCAGAACAGCATCAACAGATTATACAACAGCGGCAAACGATTTTATTAGTGCTTTTAATAGTGCTATCGCTGAAATGGAGGGTGCATCCAAGGACGCTCTTGACCAGTTCTTCAAGGAAAAGGTTGTACCTTTTATCTCAGAAGATATTCCGGGGGCAGTATCCGGAATGGCTGATCTTCTTGAAGCAAACAGATCAAATTTTGCAGATATTGACCAGCAGATCGCAGACAGTATATTAAACGGCTGATATATATTTTTTTACAGTCCTGGTTCAATTGTGATTAAATCAGGACTGTAATTTTGATTTTAAAAGAAAATGGAGGGGAATGATATGGCATTCAAAATTTTAACAGATGAAGAGAAAGCATTTTTGACTGAAGAAGAACTTGCTAAATACGATGAACAACTAAGAATTTATCAGATGAGAGTAAATTTTGTTAATCAGCTTGAAAAATTCGAAAATGCAGAAATAAAACCTTATATAGCAAAGAAAAAGGCTGTGAAAGTTGTTGAAAAGATTCAGATATCTGATGTAATGATACTTGATACTAACATCAGAGCAGAAAACAAAGTGTCTGAAATGATATCCGAAATCAAGCTTCTTAACAAAATTGATTCTCAGAAATTTTCTGAAGGAATGAAAGCGGATGTAAGTATCAGCGATAACAGTGAAAAACTAAATAGTATCGTAAAGAAATGTGATGGATTATCAGATATTCATATTTCTTTAGATGTTCCTTCGCTGAAAATTGAAAGAAAGGAATATTCTGCTCCTTTAACAAAAAAAGCGAATGTTCCTTTAGCTTCTGTTACTGGTATTCCTGAAAACAGCCCAGTTATTCCTGACACTAACATCAAAATCAGTATACCGGATTTGAAAGTAGCGGAGATAAATATATCTGAAAAAGTACCTTCTGTTAAGGACGACGATTTCAAAATCAGTATGCCTGATTCAAAAATCAGGAACATCAATGTTCCTGATACAGTAAAATTTGAAGAGATAAGATATAAATCTCCGGTTACTGATATTATTTCCGTAGAGCAACCGGTTATTCACAACGTAGATGTAAATCATATAGAAATAAAAAAACATACGGTATGTTTAGATAATGTACATCAGGTTGATATCAATGCACCGGAAGTAAAATCATTTAAAATATCTTCACCTTCGGTAAGTGTACCTGAGCAAAGAAATATTGATCCGGTAAAAACAGCTGAATTTAAAAAACCGGTAATAACTTCTCCGGCTGAACTTCCTGATGTTCCGGATGTCAAAACAGTAAACATCCATATTCCGGGAGTCCGTATCAGCAATATTCCTGAAATAAAAATTCCTGACATAAACAGTATGTCAGAATAATAAGATTTCTCTGTAGTATTGATAGTACTGATGTTAGAAAAAATATTATTATATATATCCGTTGATTGGGGATGAAAGCATAGATGAAGAACAATGAAATAATGATTACAGTGCGTTTCAGGCACAGTAGTGAAAAGATACAGGACTTATCGTTTCTTGTATTAAAAGATATTTCACTAAGATCATTTATTGAGGCGCTGTATTACGGACTTGCAAAACAGGAGGAACTTCGTGAATGCAGTAATTTATTTATAAAATATATCAAAACAAGAAAAGAACTGATTGTTCTGTATAGTGTTGACGGTGAAAACAGGATTATCGATTTTTCGAAAAAAGTTGATTATAATGGCGTTAGCATGCCTGTATATGAGCTTCCGATTGATAAACTTGGATTTGTAACTTCAAGCTGTATATATATAACTACTGAAACCAGCGTATCAGTTCCTGTTATATTTAACAGAAAAGAAAGTGCCAGTTATATTTTAAAGGATAAGGATAATCTGGAATATAATATAAGTACAAGAAGGCTGAATGTAATAGAGTCGTCTGTTATAGATATTATACCTCCTTCAGATATGCCGTCAAATGATAAATCGTCACTTCTGGATGTTTTGATACCGACTGTTATGTCCACAGGCGGTATGCTTGGTTCACGAGTCCTTATCATGAAACTTTCTCCGGCTTCATCTGGTATGGGGAATACCATGCTTCTGATGTCGGCGGCAATGGGTGTAGTTGCTCTTGTAACGTCTATGTATAACTTTTTCAAAAAACGGAAAGATCACAGATATGACGTTAATGAATGGAAAAACAATTACGAAAACTATATTGAGCGTGTAATAAAAACTATCAAATCATGGCAGGACAGCGATATCGTTTATCTGAATACAACATATCCTGAGATGAGTGAACTCTTTAAAAATACAGCTGACATTGACGGATCTATATTTTCACGTTCACAGAACGACAGCGATTTTATGAAAATTTCTCTTGGTACCTCAGATGAAGTTAAACCTTTGTTTGAAATTAAATTTGAAAAAAAGGATAACATTATCTATGATACTTATTATCAGATGAAACCAGAGGGCAATGGAATAGAGATTATACTCCCTTCCAAAAAAATGAAGAGAAAGCTGAAGAAAATGACGCCTGACGAAAGAGCTGAATATGACAAAAATAAATTCCTGCTAACTGAACTTGCATATAACTTTGCAAATAAAGGTGAACACGATGGGAATACAATCGGTTTTAATTACCTGCGCAGCAGTGGCGACAGTAAGCCCCCTCTTCTTCTTGATTTGAAAAACTGCGGAGCACTTGGTGTAATAACAGATGATGATACTTTGTCACATCGGTTTATAAGACATGTTGTATACGAACTTTCGTATTATCATTCACCTGAAGATTTACAGTTTGTATTTCTTTTTAATGAAGAGAAAGATGTTCATGTTCAGGACAGGATAATTGAGAATTATAAATGTCTTCCACACACAAATGAACTGTTTGACGGGGTATCACAGTTTGTGTTTGACAAGGAAAGTTCAGGTACAGTTTTCGGACAACTGCTAAGTATTATGAATGAACGTGCTCAGAGCAGTTCTGAAAATGAAGAAAATGAAGAAAAAGCTCAGAAATTTACACAGATAGTTTGTATTGTATTTTATGATTATGATATAAAAGAGTCAGGCTTTTCAAAATTTCTTCCGGAAGTTCCTGTTGAAGGAGAGCCATATGTAAATTCGCTTGGTCTAACATTTATCTTTATTCAGGCGTATAAGGAAATGCTTCCAAAATACTGTGGTAATATAGTAAATATCGATGCGAATAATAAAAAAGACAGAAAAGTAAGTTTAAGATATAATGTACTTGACCGTGAAACACTAAATATGCTTAGTGATGATAAACACAATAACAGTATGGCTCATAACACAGATGCACTGATTGAATACAAGAGTTTTCAGAATAAATATATATTTGAACACGAAAATTCATACAACAAGGAATTTGGTCTGGCATACAGACAGCTGAGTTCAATATATTATAAAAGAATTGCTGAAAACGGAAATGTTCCTTCAATGGTTACTCTGTTTGAACTTTATGGTTATAATTCGGAAAAAGTAGAAAAGGGCATCATTGGGGCAGAATTGCTTGCTAACTGGTCTGATACGGAAAAAAATGACGTAACACGAAACCTGTGCGTTCCTATAGGGAAAAACGAACACGGACCGATGAATCTTGACCTGTATGAAAAGGCGGATGGCCCGCATATGCTTGTTGCCGGTACAACTGGATCAGGTAAATCTGAAACAATTATTACATATCTGATTGGTTTGTGTATGAAGTTTTCCCCAATGGATCTTAATCTGATGCTTGTTGACATGAAGGGCGGCGGATTTTCAGACAGACTTGGAAATCTGCCACATTGTGTAGGTGTTGTTACAGATACAGCAGGAGAAGATGAGGGTACACCTGCCGCATATATGTTAAAGAGATTTCTTGAATCTCTGAATGCCGAAATAAAGAGAAGAAAACTTCTTCTTTCATCTTTAGGTGTGGATAATGTTGATGCATATATCAGAGCAACACGAATAATAAATAAAATTCGGAAGGCGACTCCTGGCGAAGATGTAAGTGCTCTTAAAATGAAGCTTAATGATAAACAAAAGGAAAAACTTGAAGAAACAGCAGAGGACCTGAAACCTCTCTCTCATCTTGTTCTTGTAGTTGATGAATTCACAGAATTAAAGAGATTTTCAAGTGAATCTGATGATGTTGACTTTATCGCTGAAATAACCACCATAGCCAGAGTTGGAC
>JAEDJV010000134.1 GCA_016296165.1 Oscillospiraceae bacterium
TCTTGTTTCAGTACTATCTATATTGTATGATACTTCACGTGCACGAACCATAGCAACATCTTCCCAAAAATCCTGTCTTGTTGTAAACACACTTAGTCCTCTTGCTTTTCTTTCTGTATTAAAATACTTAAGAATATTTATGTTAAACTGCCATTCAAAAGAGGAATCCTTTTCAGCAATTTTCTTACCAACACTTATTCCAGCCTCTGCACACTGCTTTTTAAATTCATCACTAAATAGAAATCCGTTGGCTACACGTTCTCTTGTTTCAGTAAAGTTTAGTTTATTAACCCAGTTTTCGAGTCCTGACGGATCAGGAGAGCGACCAAGCATTGTATAATAAAGGATATATACATAGTTCTCGTTGTCATAGTGGTTATCTTTAAATTCCTTACTGTGAAGAAATCCCTCTGCTATCTGAGAACCGGTCATCCCGCTTTCAAGCTTTTTACACCAGCTTTCAAGTCCGCCTGTGTCTGGTGTTCTGCCAAGACAGTTGTCATATAATCTGTAAACAAAATATGTTCTCATATAGTTTTTATCCCTGCTGTTCTTTAATGCCATACTACCCGGATTAATGCCGTATAAAGCACAGAGATTTTTAAATTCCTGACTTCCCACAAAACCGTTACAGATTGCATCGAGTGTCATGCCAATAGATAATTTCCCAACCCAGTCTTTAAATCCATGTTCGTCAGGTTCACGTCCAAGCATCGCGTGATAGCAATCTGTAACCTGCTCAGATATTGACTTTTGTTTTCCAATGTACTCCTGGGAATTAAAAAAACCATATACAATATCGGCTGCAGCGAGCTTACGACTGTTTAATTTTGTTACCCAGTCGTTCAATCCTGTTGGATCAGGGGTGCGTCCGAGAACTACATCGTACATTCTTGTTACAAATCCTTCTGTTGTTTTATCATAGTTAGTTTCAGATGCACTTACCTTCACTGGTGAGTTAATTTTATAAGAAAAATCATTAACTAATCCCCCTGAAATAAGTGAAGCAGCCATTAAAAAAGCCGCAATTTTTTTAAATTTCATTTTTTCATTCCTCCATATCTAAAATAAATAATATGTTAATTATACAATATAAGAGAATTTTTGTCAAGATATTTTTCTTGAAAAAAATTCAGGATATGCAAATTAAAACCTGAATTGCATATCCTGATAGAATTTTTAAATCATTATATTAACATAATCAGACCGCTGTAGCTCCGTCTACATGAATTATCGTTCCTGAAACATAACTGGCAAGATCGCTTGCGAGGAATAGGAATGCATTTGCAACTTCCTGTGGCTCTCCGATACGTCCCAAAGGAATAGGAGCTGCAACTCTTGCAAGCATATCTTCCGGAAGAGCAGCAACCATATCAGTTCTTGTGACACCAGGAGCAACAGCATTTACTCTTATATTATATTTACCAAGCTCACGTGCAAGGCTTTTTGTAAGACCATTAACAGCAAACTTTGAAGCAGGATATCCAACTCCGCTTGGCTGGCCAAATTTGGTTACTGTTGAACTTGTATTAATAATCGAACCGCCGCCGTTTTCTTTCATTATCTGTGAGATAGCTTTACAGCCGTTAAATACAGCCGTTACATTTAAATCCATAATCTTTTTAAAATCATCAGGATTGTAGTTTTCAAGGGTATCGTGTGAGGATATACCAGCGTTATTTATAAGTATATCAATCTTTCCGAATTTTTCTTTTATCTGATTAAAAGTACTCTCTACTGATTTGTAATCTGTTAAATCAGGACAAAAACCAATAATTTCCCATTCGGGATTCTGAGATTTCAGTTTATCCAGTGCTTTGTCCACAGTTTCCTGACGTGAACCCAGAACAGCAACTTTTGCACCGTTTTTCAGAAATGTTTCCGCGATTGAAAATCCAATTCCTCTTGTAGCGCCTGTAATAACAGCAACTTTTCCACTAAGCATAATTTATAATCCCCTTTTTAAATTAGTATTTGTACGGATGTCTTTTGTAACCATCCGTTACAACAATATTATACCATACTTAAATAAAAAAAGCAATAATAATTCTCCACAAAGTATCAGAAAAATGTACTTATTTAATATTTCGAATTTGGAAAAAACTGCAAACAAAGAATACGAACTAAAAATCATAAAAACAGCTTGCGATTCGTTCAGCGAGAATTCTGTGACCTGCTTCATTAGGGTGCAATCCATCAGTAAGGAAATTTTCTTTAACATAGTTATCAGATGGGTTGAGTCCGTACACTGTATTTGTATCAATAACCGGTATTTTAAGCCTAGCACACTGGATTTTTATAGCTTCAATATAATCGTCGAGAGTAAATCCTGCATCATTTCTGTAACCGTCATAATTAAGTTTACCGAATCCGGCTCTGTGCAAAGGTGTCATAAATACAATAGCAGCTTCTGGATATTCTTTTTTCAGTCCTGTAAGCATTTCGTACAATGCACCATAAAATGAAATATCCGATATATCTTCTTCATTACCAAGAGGAGTGTTAAAACCATAATCATTAGTTCCGCCAAATACTACGATAAAGTCAGCATCTTTCCTTATCTCTCTGTACCTTGCAGTAAAAGGCGCTATACTTGTTCCTGTATCTGATGTTGATGAAATACATGATCCGGCGAGTCCATATGGCTCTGCTACTGACAGATTAAGTATTTCAGAAAGGTAGTTCCAGTAAACCTTTCCTTCGGAAGTATTAACGCCTTCTGTAATACTGTCACCAAGAAAAGTTCCTATTCTGCCTTTCCATTTGCTATCGGTTTCAGGTATAACAGAATCTGATTTTTTCTTGAAGTAAATATATTCTTGCTTCATTTCATTTCCTTCATTATCCTGTATCTGAACTTTATACTTTAATGAATTATTATCCTCAGATAAAATCAGTTCTTTACAGCTTCCTATACCTCCTTTTCCTGTGATAAATCTGATTTTTGTTCCCTCGTCATTCCGGGCGGCATCAAAATATGAAACAAGCTGACTGAATTCGTATGACTCTGATGAAATCAATTCTGCTTTATAGCTTATATCACCAACTCCGGCACTAAAAATAAGTTTATCATTATTGTTTACAGAAGTCCATGTACCGTATAGTATATTGAAAATCTCCTCTGAAGATAATCGTTTATTTACTGTTTTTTCTTCGGATGTGGATTTATCAGTAACGGGAGCCGTTTCTTTGGTTTCCTCTGTACTATTCTGATTATCAGATGAATTTTCTGTTGCTTCCACAGAGGAATCTTTTTTTAAATCACATCCTGATGAAGAAGCAGATATAACAGAAAGAAGCAATAACAAAGCTATAAATCTTGTTTTCATATTTCACATCCTCTCTAATACAGGATTTTTATTATCTATAGAAAATATTTTATCATTTTGAGTATTAAAAGTCAAGTTATGTCCTATACAGAACAAAACCAGACTCAGAAGTATTACTCCAAATCTGGTTTTATGTAACATATATTCAGTTCTTAGGACTGAACTTGCATTTTTATTAGTTTTTTGGATATGAAAGTTCTACGTCCATACCAATAAGGTATTTTTTAAGTAAAACTAAATCAAGAACATTAACTGTTCCGTCTCCGTTTGTATCATGGGCATCTGTTTTTTTGGTGCCTGTATTTAAGAGATAATTTTTAAGTAAAATATAATCAACAATATTGACAGACTTATTACCATCAATATCACCGGGAATGTAATCGTAATTGCCGGGTGTGTCTGACAGCTTATAGTTTTTCCAGTCTTTTGGAAGTTCAGTAAGTGTAATGCAGTAATCACTCTTGTATATTTTCTTTAATTCATCAATATCCTGGTAATCTTCACCTGAAAGGAATTTTGGAGAACTTTCTTCATCGTACCATGGGCAGAAATATAACCATCCGGCCTTTTCGATAGTTATGTTATCAAGTGACGGGATTGAATCATTTTCAGTCATGGCAATCATTTTTTTGCCTTCTGCACTATCATAAAGGTTCCAGAATATTCCGGATTCAGCATCGAGATTAGGTCCACTCTGTTTACCGTCATGACGGTTATACTGTGTATTGTATTTGTCATAACCTATAATATCAACGTAGTCTTCCCCTGAATACCATTCAACTGATTTATCGGACCATGTATAGAGATTCTGAGCCCAGATCAGGTTATGAATTCCATATGTGTCCTGCAACTCAGTCTGAAGATTTTTCCAGAGTTTGTTGTAAACTTCAGGACCTTCCTTGCCCCACCAGAACCATGAAACACCACCGTTTGAATAGTTTCCGTCTGCTTCGTGAAGAGGACGGAATATTACAGGTACTCCTGCATCCTGCAGTTTTGCAAGCTGTTCAGCGAGATTTTTTATACAGAGCTGCCAGTAATCGTATTCTGGAGTTCCCTTTTCCATTGCTTTCGAAGGACTGAAATCACACTTTTCAGTATATGTTGTTTTTGAAAAGTCAAGAGGTTCTCCAAGTGTGTAATCAGCCATTGTAGTCGGAACATTAATATGCCATGATGCGGTACAAATACCATTTTTATTGTTTGTCCAGTCTATCATTCGTTCAACAATTCCATCATCCCACTGATAGCATGGACAGTTTGCGCCAAAGTCAAATCCCTGTATAGCAGGCATATCGCCAACTGTTTCTTTCAGGTATTTTAATTCTCTGTCATATTCACAGTAATTGTAATTGCGGTTTTGTGTGTCATAGCTGTAAACCTGACCGTTTTCGTCAACACATTTCCATACGAATTTTGAGCCGTCATCTGCTACAGATTTATCTGCTTCGTCAAAACTGTATTGCTTACCTGACTGATCAACACAGATATCCTTTTCTGCATCATAACGGATCGTGGTGGTAATTTTATGTCCACCGCCATAAATTGTCTGCTGACCTGAAAGAACTCCTGTTCCGTACACATCATAGAGATAATTCATAAGACCCTTGGCTTCTTTTGTAGCCTTCTTATCACATGGGACAGCAGTAGCAGTCGCTTTTAAATCAGGCATTACAGCTTTCTTTATTGTAATTTTGTCAAATGCAGCATAGCCATATTTTGAGATTAATTCGATTTCGTTCTCACCCTTTTTTAATCTGAATTTGCCGAACTCTGCATCTACCCACTTATCAGTATAAGCAAATACCTTACTGTACTCTGAGCCGTTTATAACAATAGTCTGAAGTCTGCCTTCAGTTGAAAGTATCTGTGCATATCTGACGTCGAATTGGTATAATCCTTCTTCAGGTGCCTCAACAGTAAATTTTATACTTTTATTTGTAAGATAGGCAAATCCGTCTCCTGAATATCCAGGAAGCTGTGTTTCGTAAATTGATGTCCAATTGTCAACACCGTCAATTTTTTCAACTTCGCTTTCAAAAATAACGCCTGTGCTTTCAGCAGAAGTTACTGAAGGCAAAACCATGGTAGAACCAAGCAATACAGTTGCAGTTACTGCAGATAAAATTTTCTTAAATGATCTTGACATACTTAAAACCTCTCTGTATAAAAATATTTTCCCGAAAAATTTGTTTTATGAAAGAATTAAACAATTTATTAATTATATTTTATAACATATTAGCGACTATGTCAAGTTCAAAAAAATTTTTCGTATAAAATTACTTAAAACACTCGGTTTCAGACATGATTAATATACAAATTAATCATATTTTAAGCGGGATTTAAGTTAATTAATAAAATTACATTAAAGTGTTTTTTGTTTATTGTGTTATTATTCCGCTGTTATTGAGTTAGTGTTTATTATCCGATATTGTTTACTGTTCCGATTGAAATATATTTATCAAATAAAGCTTTTAAGTCTGAGCCATCCTCAGCATTTTCCTGATATTCACCATTAATCATGTATGTTTTTGTTCCGTCCGGAAGAGTATTGCAAATATAGGTGTCCTTATAAATGCAGCTTTTTGAGACGAATCTGTTTCTCAGGATACCTTTCAGTTCTTCAGGTTTACATGTCGGGAAATTTATATTGACGATATTATCTGTACCATGCCTCATACCTATGACTTCGCTTAATATTTTATCAAGCCACAGATCAGTTATTATGTACCCTTCATTTGTTCCTTCAGAAAGAGCGATCGACGGTATGCCCTGAAATACAGCTTCCATGGCTGCACCAATTGTTCCGGAATACATTACATCCGTTCCGGCGTTATATCCGAAATTAATTCCGGAAAAGACTAAATCTGGTTTTTTCGGCAGAAGATTAAGAACACCAATTCTCACGCAGTCTGCCGGAGATCCGGAAACAGAGAAAGCTTTTACTCCTTCTACGGGAAATTCCACTTCGCTGACCGAGATTGGAGTATGCAGATTTATGCTGTGTGAGGCACCGCTTTTCTGAACGTCAGGAGCAACTACCCATACTTCTCCGTAGGATTTTACGGCTTTTGCAAGACGAATAATTCCATCTGCTTTTACTCCGTCGTCATTAGTAATCATTATTCTTTTGATATTTTTCAACATTTATTTTTTCCTCTCCAATCTACTTCTCACTGAAGACAATCAAACTTATTAGGCTTTGTCATCTCGTCATTCTTTGAATTATCCTCTGCCGATAAGCACTTCCTTACCTTCAAATGCAAATCCGTACTTTACA
>JAEDJV010000135.1 GCA_016296165.1 Oscillospiraceae bacterium
CATCATAAGTGCTATAATCAAGACATTGAATCACAGTCGCAAATTGATGAAATTTGCGACCGTTTTTTTATTTCCTCTATACCTATATATTATCACAAACAAAACCACAGTTTGTCGCAGTTTACACTGGCTTTGACGCAATTTTAAGGAGGAAAAATGAACAAACCAGGACTGAATGATTTTCTTTCAGCTTTTTTCGGTGCCAAAATAACCGGAAAAGGTAAAAAAGGAAATGCAAAAATTTATACTATGATGATGGGAGTAATCGCAGACAGAGAATCCCCGGAAATATCCGCCGAACTTAATATACTGAACAAATTCGGCGGTTTGTCCGTGACTCCGGATTCATATCATAAGCTTGACAGAGCTCTGTCGAGATTCATTAAAACCGGAACCGGTTATCCATATGAAGTATTTTCATTTAAAAAATTTGAAAAATGTTCAGGCGATTCCACAGGATACAGAATATATGTATCTGAGATGCAGAAAGTTCTGGATCAGGTAATTGATTCGGAAAAAATAAATGCTCTTACCTACACTCTTACACAGCTGATACTGAACGATGACAGTGCGGAAGATGTGCTGTACGGCGGAAGATTTATACCAAAAAATGAATTCAGAGGACGTGCTGCACATATAAAGAAAATATGCACGCCGGCACTTGTTCTTTACCTTCTGTACCATCTCCATGAACGTCCGGAAGAAAATCTGCCTGCAGCCACCGGTCTTATCCCTGTTCCGGAAAAATATTTCTTTGAAGCAGTTAGATATGAAAATGAAAAAAGCTTCATCCTGGAAGCAGAAACCAGTATTGCAGATCTTCTGAATTTTACTTCCCGAAATATGTGCACATCTGAAAATTCCGGAGCTGCACCTGATATATTATTTGAGAATGCCCTGATATGCGAAGGCGAGATGAAAAATACTTTGTCCGGAGATGAAAATATGTTTGTTTACGGAACCGGAGGAATAGGAAAAACTTCATTTCTCCTCAGAAATTCCGTGATGATGAATTCCTGCGTGTGTATGTACTTTCCTCTTTACAGATACAGGCAGGAAAATGTGAGAATCAGCGACGGACAAAACTGCTGGACCGCAGTTCAGATTCTGCTGAAATATATCTATCAGTACGAATACGGGACCTTTGACTTATGCTGTGCTTCAGAGGGTACTGAAAATGTGATGAAAAATCTTTCCGAACTGCTCCTGCTACTCAGAGCTGACCCCGGTGTTGCAGATAAAAAATACGTCCTTTTACTTGATGGTCTTAATGAAATGCAGCCTGAATGCCAGGATATTTTTGCAGAAGAACTGAACATGATATGCAGCGAATGGAAAAATACAAGAGTTATTGTATCCGGAAGAACTGTTCCAAAATATACGGTTTTTGATAACTTTCTTAAATCGGAGGTTTCATATATCCCGCGTGAAAAAATAACTGAGATACTTAGTCGGTACAGAAACGATAACTCCGGACAGAATATCAGCGATGAACTGGCCGATATCCTGAGAATACCGCTGTTTCTTAATATTTTTCTGAAAAGCCGGGAAAACGGAAGGCGTATATGTACCAGAGGTGAACTTATAGATTCATACACAAAAAGTTTCGGAGAAGACAGAAAAGAAAACAGCTTTATGAGATTTACGGTTCAGTTTATTCTTCCTGTTGCTGCAAAAATGATGAATGACAGCTGGTCTTTTGAAATAAGCCGCTCTGAACTTTCTGAAGCTGCGGAAAAAGCTTTTGATATCTTTGTAAGAAATGAAAATGTTTATCAGAATTTTGTCGCTGTAAAAGGATACAGAAAAAAACAGCTTATAAAAAGCAGAGAAAGATTTGATGTGGTAGAGTATATAACGGAAAACATCTGCCTTATGAAGCATGCACCCGGTCAGCCGCATATTCTGCATTTCACCCACCAGTTTTTCAGGGATTATTTTGCGGCACGGCATATACTGAATATTTTCCGGGCCGCTGATATTTCCTATGGATACGGATTCAATGAGGACAAAAAAGAAATGTTCTGCAGCAACAGCCTTGATTTAATGTGGGCTGCCTGCAACAATGATGATTTTTTCAGAATGATGGGTGAAATAACCGGAGATTATCTCAATACATACAGGGAAAATTTTGAATATCACAGGACAGTACTTGATGATATACTCGAATACCTGAGAAATATCGCTTCCGTTCACGGCGTTGAAAACATCATGCTCACCATGAAAGCAGCCCGCGGCAATATCATATGCGGCTGTGACTTCAGCGGAACGACTCTTCCGGTATATTTTCCTGAAGACGTGTGTTTCAGTGCAGAGGGATTATTTCCATGCAAATTCAGAGACTGCTGGGTTTTCAATATAAGGAACTACAAAACTTCAGCACGTTCATTTATAAACTGTGATTTTTCAGGTTCATTATTTTTCGATGATGAGTGCATGGAATTTCTCAGAGTAAACCACGCTGTTGTGACTGAAAACGATTTTTAATAAAAAAAACATATTTGCCATCCTTTCAAAAACATGCTATACTTATATCATCTAAAAAACATCAGATTCAGAAAGGATCAGAATAATGGATACATCAGCAATAATTGTGTCTGCCGGAAATTCTACCCGAATGAATGGCGTTGACAAACAATTTATAAAAATATGCGGCATACCCGTTGTCGTTCGTTCCATGCTTGCATTTGAAAAGTGCGAAAGCGTACTTGAAATAATCGTTGTCACCAGGGAAGAAAGCATTGAAAAGATTAAAGAATATGCTCTGGAATATGGCATTACAAAACTTTCAAAAGTAGTTTCAGGTGGAAAAACACGTCAGGAAAGTGTTACAAACGGAGTACGTGTTATCTCTGATGAGGCAAAGTTTATTGCAGTCCACGACGGAGCAAGACCGCTTGTTGATCCGTCAGATATAGAAAGAACTATAGCAGATGCACGTGTGTTCGGCGGTGCAACACTTGGCGTACCTGTAAAGGATACAATAAAAGTCGTTTCAGACGGACTTATAACTGATACTCCGCCGCGTTCTTCCCTGTATATCACACAGACTCCGCAGGTTTTCAAACGTTCCGTATATATGCGCGGAATAGAATTTGCTTCGAGAAATTATCTTGATTTTACAGATGACTGTCAGCTCGCTGAAGCGATAGGTGTAAAAGTATGCATGACAACCGGAAACTATAAAAATATCAAAATAACAACACCAGAAGATGCCAGTGTTGCCGAAGCACTTCTCAATTCATAAGGAGGAAAAAAATATGTTCAGAACCGGTCATGGATATGATGTTCACAGACTCACAGAAAACAGAGACCTTATACTTGGCGGCGTAAAAATACCATATGAAAAAGGTCTTCTCGGGCATTCAGATGCAGACGTACTTGTACACGCTGTAATGGACGCCCTGCTTGGAGCTGCTGCTCTGGGTGATATAGGAAAGCATTTTCCTGATAACGATGACGCTTACAAGGGTGCTGACAGCCTGAAACTGCTTGAAAAAGTTTCACAGATAATCGGAGAAAAAGGATATCGTATCGGAAACATAGACTCAACTGTTATCGCACAGGCACCGAAACTCGCACCGTACATCGAAACGATGCGTGAAAATATTGCACGTGCCGCAGGCTGTGACGTTTCAGCAGTAAATGTAAAGGCTACAACCGAAGAACATCTGGGATTTACAGGTGAAAAACTTGGAATTTCAGCACATGCGGTATGTCTTATTGTAAAGGACTGATATTTTGGGCAGGTTACATATCTCATAAAAAATTTTTCAGAGTCGCTTCAGAAGAAGCGGCTTTTTTATTTCAAAAGGTCACAAAACACACTTCCCTGCATATATTAAAATATACTATATTATCGGCATATATGCAGGGAGGGAATCTTAATGAACAGAACTGTCTATAATTTCAGGTCATATACAGACGCAATGAAAGCAAATTCTTTATTTTCCAGAAACGGTATTCGTGCTGTCTACGGCAAGAATACAAGTCCCAAAGAAGGCTGTATTCATACACTTGCAATAACATCAGATGCAAAAGAAACTGAAAAAATCCTAAGAGAAAACGGAATTCACTACTCAGTAGCCAGCGGAGGTGTCTAAGAAATGAACTCATTTGTAAACTTTGACAATGCAGCAACTACTTTTCCGAAACCGCCGGAAGTGAAACGTGCCGTAGCCTACGCAATAAGCAATTACGGCGGAAATTCCGGGAGGGGCGGACATATTTTATCAGAAAAAACTACTGCTATGGTATACAGGACACGTCAGGCTGCAGCAGACTTTTTTGACGCAGAACCTGAAAATGTAGTTTTCTGCAGCAGTTGTACCCATGCTCTTAATACCGCTATTAAAGGTGTTATCAGTCCCGGATGTCATGTGGTTACAAGCAGCCTCGAACATAACTCTGTTATCCGTCCTCTTGTCGCAATGCAAAGGCAGGGACTTATATCACTTACAGTTGCTGAAGTTTTTGATAGTGACGATAAAACAACCGAATCTTTCAGAAAATCAATAAATGAAAAAACACGTGTTGTAGTATGCACAGCCGCAAGCAATGTAACAGGTCAGATACTTCCATTAGGAAAAATCTCAGAAATCTGCCGCAGTAAAAATATCTGTTTCATAGTCGACGCTGCACAGGCCTCGGGCATTATCCCGCTTTCTCTGAAAAATGATGGTATAAACATCCTCTGCACAAGCGGACACAAAGGTCTCTACGGAATATCGGGAACAGGTCTTCTTATAACCGACGGAAAATACCATATCTCCCCGCTTATGCAAGGAGGAACCGGAAGCGGTTCTCTGGATCTGACCCAGCCTGATTTTCTTCCGGATTCGCTTGAAAGCGGTACTCTCAATACTGCCGGAATAGCCTCCTTAGAAGCAGGAATAAAATTTATAAACGGAATTTCACTCGAGAGAATTCACAATTACGAGGAACATCTCACAAAAATTTTTATTTCATGTCTTTCAGAACTTGACAATGTTATACTTTATCGCCCTGAACATGTCCGATGCGTACCTCTCCTTTCGTTTAATATAAAAGGAAAAAATTCAGAAGAAACTGCAGGCTATCTTAATAAAAAAGGCTTTTGTCTGCGAGCAGGATTTCACTGTTCTCCTCTCGCCCATCGCACTTTGGGAACAGAGACCGGAGCTGTAAGATTTGCTCCATCTGTCTATAATACAGAAACAGAAGTAAAAAAACTGTGTCAGGAAATAAAAAATAGTATTTAACTATTGAAAAATTATGAATTTATGATAAAATATAATTAAGTGTATTTTTATACCCGGGCTGACAGCCCGATACATATTCCAAAAATAAGGATGTGAATTTATTGTATTATCTGAAAGGAATTTTCGGATCTGTCTGGAGTATTTTTCATACTATAACATTAATAGATATTATTGATATTGCACTTATCTCTTTTATTATATATAAACTTATAAAAATTATCAGAGAGACGCGTGCCGGCCAATTGGCCAAGGGTATTGTATTTATACTGATTATATATATTACATGCTCGGTTCTTGAGGTAAAAACTATGGAGTTTATCCTCTCAGTAATTCTTAACAACGGATTTATTGCTATACTTATTATGTTCCAGCCGGAAATGAGACGTGCGCTTGAAAAAGTAGGACGGACAAGCGTAACAAAGTTCACATTTTTCGGTGATCATTCCAGCGAATATGTTTCAAAATGGACAACGGCGATAAAAGAAATGTGCGAAGCATGTGAGGAATTGTCTGCAACTAAAACCGGAGCACTTATAGTAATAGAAAGAAAAACTAAACTCGGCACAGAGATAGACAACGGAACTATAATAAACGCCATACCAAGTAAAGAACTCTTTGGAAATTTATTTTATCCAAAATCTCCGCTTCATGACGGCGCTGTAATAATAAGAGACGGAATGGTATATGCAGCAGGATGTATGCTTCCTAAACCTGAACGCGAAGAACTTATCAATAAAAGACTTGGCTCACGGCACAGAGCTGCTATCGGAATGAGTGAAAACTCAGACGCCATTGTTATTGCTGTATCGGAAGAAACGGGAACCATATCAGTAGCATACAACGGTGAACTTATGAGAAATTTCACTTCAGAATCACTTAATGTCATTCTTATGGAAAAGATTATACCCGACAATCCTGAAGAAACACAGAAAAAATCCCGTCTGTTTTCATGGAGGGATAACCGATGAAGAAACTATATTATAAATTCAGACAGTTTACTGAAAAAGCAATATACAATGACAAGATTCTTCTGGTCATATCGATGGTACTAGCTATTTTCGTATGGGGATACATCACCAATCTAAAGTATCCTGATGCAGATGATATACTCAAGAATGTCGCTATCGACTATGAAGCAAGTCTTGCCGGAACGCCGGCCGGAGAAGAAGGTTACAGGATTTATGACCCGGATATTTCATCGGTAGATATCCGAATCGCTGCAAACAGAACTGTTCTCGGATATCTGAACAAGAACTCTTTTTACGCAAAGGTATCAACAAACAATTATACTGATGAACAGCCTGTTACTGTTAATCTTCAGCTT
>JAEDJV010000136.1 GCA_016296165.1 Oscillospiraceae bacterium
ATAGTTCTACATATATTGATTTAACAAAATTTGATGGAGAAAAAAATAAAGAAAAGGCCTTTCATGAAAAGGAGAAAATTTACTATACCAAAAATTCACTTTTCAACAAAATACCAGAACAAAAAAATGCGTATTGGTTAAGCAATAATGCGGTAAATTGTTTTAGTAATATAAATTTTGGAGAGATATGCGCAGTTAAATCTGGATTATCTACAGGGGATAATCCACTATTTTTAAGGGAATGGTATGAAATAAATAATAATTATTTTTCTGTTTTTTCAAACACTAAAAAATGGGTGCCATATAATAAAGGCGTTGCTACATGGCGTTGGTATGGCATGAATTCGCTTGTGTTACATTGGAATGAGGATGGAAATATACTAAAAGCAACAAAAAAAGCAGTTTTTAGAAATTCATCATTTTATTTTAGAAAAGGAATTACATGGACAGGAATTTCATCAGGTAAAGGAAGTTTTCGATTTTCACCTGAAGGATATGTATTTGATTCAAATAAAGGTCCAATGATATTTACTAAAGATGACCAACTCTTTTATATTATGGGGTTATTAAATTCAAAGGTTTCAATATATTTTATTAATGCATTAAATCAAACCATTTCTTTACAAATTGGAGATGTTCAAAAAATACCATATATTGGTGATGATGCGAATAAAAAAATAATTGATAGCACAGTAGAAAACAATATTCAATTATGCAGATATGATTGGGACAGCTTTGAAATTAGCTGGGATTTTATTAAGCACCCATTCCTTGTTATGAATGACAAATCAAAGGAAAAGAGTAATGAAATATTAACAAAGATAAGTGACAGTTTTGGTTTGTGGAAAGCGTTTACTGATATTCAGTTCAATACTTTAAAACATAACGAAGAAGAACTAAACAGAATATTCATCGACATCTACGGCTTGCAGGACGAACTCACACCTGAAGTTGAAGATAAGGACGTTACAGTCCGAAAGGCTGACCTTACAAGAGACGTTAAATCATTCATTTCATACGCAGTAGGCTGTATGTTTGGACGTTATTCACTTGATGTTGATGGCCTCGCATATGCTGGCGGAGACTGGGATGACAGTAAATACAAATCGTTCATCCCGGTTAAGGATAACTGCATTATCATCACAGACGAGGAATTCTTCAGTGACGATATCGTAAACCGTTTTGTTGAATTTGTAAAGACAGTCTACGGAGAAGACACCCTTGAGGAGAACCTTGATTTTGTTGCTGATGCACTCGGAAACAAGGGCGCTACAAGCCGTCAGAAAATCAGGAACTACTTCCTTTCTGACTTTATCAAGGATCATAACAAGATCTATCAGAAACGTCCTATATACTGGATGTTTGACAGCGGAAAGCAGAACGGGTTTAAGGCACTTGTGTATATGCACAGATGGAAAGCAGATACTATTGGTAATGTTCGTGTCGAATATCTCCATAAGCTGCAGCGTGTATATGAAAGTGAAATAAACCGTATGCAGGAAACAATTGATAACAGTTCTAACTCAAAGGAAATTGCAAATGCTGAAAAGCGTAAGGATAAACTCAGCAAGCAGCAGAAGGAAGCAAGGGAATATGATGAAAAGATTTCACACCTTGCCCTTATGCGCACAGACATTGACCTTGATGATGGTGTTAAGGTTAATTACGAGAAGGTTCAGACGGCACAGGATGGTAGGAAACTTGAGGTGCTGGTGAAGATATGAGTTTTTAGAAAGGTGTAAGTATAATGGCTGTACACATAAAGGAATTTTATATAGGGGCTTTTAAGGGGATAAAGGATCTGTCACTTAAGGAACTTAATCATATAAATATACTTACTGGAAATAACAATACAGGTAAAACATCGATTTTAGAGTTGTTGTTTACTTTAAGCAATCCGAAGGAAATCAATAACTGGCTTAATAATGAAAGAGTAATACCGTATCTAAAACCTGGGAGAAATTTTAATTATTTTTTAAATCTTTTTCCAGTCGATAGTGGATTAACGTCACCAGTTAATTACAGCTATACAGATATCTTCGACAATAAACATTATGTACAATTGTCCGGAACAATTGAAAAAGGGCAGATGCCATTGAAAGAGATAAATGAAATAAGTGGCATAAGAAGAAATAGGAATGGGTTACCTGATGAAGAATTGAATTTACTTATAGATACAAAAAAACTATCTTTAGATGTTAGTGAAGATTCAAATTTCGGAAAACGGTATGAAATATATGATTTTGAAAACACTCATAGAATTGTTATTGGTGATAAACCAAATATTAGCATTTCATACGTGTCTCCTATTGCACATTCTCAAGTTACTAATTTGAGTAGTGTGTTGTCAGATGTTCAATTTTATAATGATATGATTTTACTTTTGCAGGAATTTGATGAGAATATTGTAAATATAACTTCTATAGAACAGAGTGGATATTCCGAGTATATGATAATTTCTAATAATCATAAATCTGCTATACCGTTAAGCTTTTATGGAGATGGAATGAAAAAATCACTTTCACTTTTATGTGCAATTATCAATTCCCGAAACGGCATTTTACTAGTTGACGAATTCGAAACAGCTATTCATACATCTGCAATGGATCATGTTTTCTCCTGGTTACTTAAGAGTGCAATAAAGCTGAATGTTCAGGTGTTCCTTACATCTCACAGTAAAGAAGCAATAAATAAAGTTTTAAGATGTGATGAAAGTCTCAGCGATAAGATAAGTTATTATACGTTATTTAACTATGAGGGTAAAAATCTTGTCAGAAAACTTTCCTGCAGCGAAGCTATAAAACTTCAGGATCAGGGAGGTATGGATATAAGATGAGCCAGAGTGTTATTTTATGTGAAGGTAATACAGATTTTTCTTTGCTTCAGATATATATGAGAGAAGTTCACAACTGGAATGAAGATAAAAAATACCAGGAAGAAAATGAAGTGGTTAAAATACCTAATCAGAAATCAAGAATTTTTAAACGCAACGATGATTATCTCACTGTTATGGCAACAGGAGGCTGCACAAGGATGACCGAAGGACTTGACATTGTACTTGACAGAATAATTCAGGCATCTCCTCCTTTTGAAAATGCTTTTAATAAAATTGCAATTGTTACTGATAACGATGATATTGATACAGTTGAGGAATTTATTTCAAACATAGAAAATAAGCTTACAGAAAGAAATATATCCTTTACAGATGAACTCAAAAATAAAGAATGGCTGGAATGCCAGGTTATTACAAATGTCGGTCTGCCTTTAAGTTTTCAAATCATAGTTCTGGTAATTCCATACAATCATCAGGGAGCTATGGAAACATTTTTACTTGATGCTATCTCTGCTAATGATTCCTATGATAAAGTTTTGATTGACAAATGCAAAGCCTTTGTGAGCGATGCAGATCCTGAGGAACGGTATCTGAATCGCAGAAGTTATAAAACCAAAGCTGAGTTCTCTTCTTATTTTTGCATTCGTACTCCAGCTGACGCTTATACGGAAAGAAATACTCTTATGAAAAAAGACATTAAGTGGAGTAACTATTCGTTGATAAGAAGTGAATTTGAATTTCTGAAGGATTTATAATAGAAACAGATAATATTTATGATCAATAAAGGGACTGTATTATGGCCGAACTAAACTTAAAACAAATAACAGACAAACTTAACGAAGAATTTACTTCAGAAGAACGCAGACTGATATTCTGGTACGATGATAATGCAGAGTTTTCTGAAGAAATTGATAATATAGAGCTTATTAATGCAAAAGTACTCAGACTTGAAAAAGATAATCAGCTTTACATAAAATATTTCCTTGAAATGGAGGATAGGGAAACAAGCTACCTTGTGTATGCTCCGTTTCCTAAACCTGATATAAGAGAAAATCACCTTGCAGATACAATTCATTATTCAAGAGAATTTTTTGTTGACAGAGCGTCACTTATATGTGCTGACCTGAATATTGCCGATGAATATAAGCCGATTATCCAGAAGTACGTTAAGTTCTTTGCTGCTCAGGAGAGGCTTCATAGGTTTTATGCTATTGATGTATCTGAGTATGACAGACTTTCTATTGAAACAACTCTTATAAGCTGTATCTGTAAAATAAAAATATCTTCATTTGAAGAAAGTCTCAGAATAATTCTTTCTGATGAAAACCTTGAAGAAAACAAGTACATAACTGAACTTGAAAAATACGGACTTACAGAGGCGTTCTGGCAGCAGGCAGAGATAACTTTCGGTTATCTGGATTCTGAACCTACACTGGAAAAACTTCTTATGAGCCTGTTTATTACTTATGCAGTAAAAGTAATGCAGTGTGAAGTGCCGACAGCGTGGAAACCGTATATTTCTCATAAATCCGGAAGCGTAATGGCATTTCTCGATAATTATATGAATAACTCACTGTTCAGCGAACGTTTCGATGAACTGTCGGCTATTATATACAATACAATTGACGGTTATAAAATACTGTCAGCTCTTCCGGTGGAAAATCTTCTTGACTGTTGTATTTTCAGAGGAATTGATGAAATTATTCTTTCATGGATTAAAGAAAGACTTGAAAATGAAGATACTGCTGCAACTCTGATGGAAAGAACTATTCCTGAAATATCAATTCTAAGAAGAAAAATGCATTTCGGAAAGAACTTCAGAAATGAATACTTTGTACTTGAAAATGCCTATTATATTATCAAAGATACAAACTATTCTTCGGTAACAAATATCAATGATATCGTGCAAAACTATACATCCGTATGGTATAAAACCGATATGCGATATCGTTATTTTAACTATTATTACGATAAGCTTGCATCTGATTCCGACTTTGAAAAACTGCGAACTCTGGTTGAGAATATTTATACAAATGACTATCTTGACAGGATAACTGTAAACTGGTGTAATTCATTTTCTGAATCCGGCGGTAAAACATATATATCTGTTCAGCAGAATTTTTATAACGACAATGTTAAAAACGCTAAGGACAGAGTGTGTGTTATTATCTCTGATGCTCTTCGGTATGAAGTCGGAAGAACACTTCTGGAAGAGCTTGAAGCTGATGAAAAATGCAGTGCAAAGATAAGCGTTATGCAGTCGGTTCTGCCTTCGAAAACACAAACAGGCATGGCGGCACTTCTTCCGCATAATACATACACGTTAAATGCTGATATGAAAGCTGAAGTTGACGGTAAGGTTTGTGATACAACAGATGCACGTGAAGCTCAGCTTAAAAAATATGAACCGGCAAGCCGCTGTGTGCAGTTTGATGCTCTTACAAAGATGAATATGACAGAACTGCGTGAAGTATTCACTGATCAGAAGGTTGTATATGTTTATCACAATCAGATAGATGCATGCGGTGATGATGCAAAGACTGAAGACGAGGTTTTCAAAGCCTGTGAGGAAGCGGTTGAGGAAATAGCAAAGCTTATCCGAAGGCTTACAACAAGTGCCAACACATCACACTTCTTTGTAACAGCAGATCATGGATTTCTTTATAAACGTGATAAGATTTATGAAAGCGCAAAGATCAGTGGTATTTCGAAGCAGGCCGCATACTATGGCAAGCGATTTGCATTTTACGGTGAACAGCTTAAAACAGAGGGGGTACGCAGCATAGCCCTGAATACTATTTATTCTGACTGTGACGGATATGTTTTTTCTCCTGTAGGTACCGATATCATAAAAAGTCCGGGAAGCGGGCTGAACTATGTTCATGGCGGATGTTCACCTCAGGAAATGCTGGTTCCTGTTATTGAAGTAAAAACAGAACGAAGCTATACTGAAACTAAAAAGGCTCCGATAAGTCTGATTACGCCGGTTAAGAAAATTACAAATCTTGTTCTTAATCTTGAATTTTTCCAGAGTGAAGCTGTAAGCGATGTAGTCAAGGAAGCTGTATACAAGGTTTTCTTTGTTTCAGAAGACGGTGAAACAATTTCTAATGAAAACTTTATTTTAGCTGAAAAAACTGATGCTGATGCAATTCATCGTATTTTCAAGCTCAGATTCAGCCTGAAGAATAAGGCATATGATTCAAAGCAGCATTATTATCTTGTTGCCGTGGATGACAGTAACGGTATGGAAGCGTTAAGAACAGAATTTATTATTGATATAGCATTTGCCGGAAACTTTGGTTTCTGATTTGAGCGGGGGAGGTACAATGAATGAATTTGATATGCTTTCAGAGAAAGAGTCTGAAGATTCAAATGACGTAATAAAAAGAAAACTCAGAGATAACTTTGACGGAAAGATAGTAAGAAAAGACCTTACAAAGAAAATCAAGGAAGGTGCAAATGTACCTGTTTACGTACTTGAATTTCTTCTTGGACAGTACTGTAACACAGATGATGAGGATGAGATTGCTGCAGGTGTTGAGCGGGTAAAGACTATACTTGCCAATAATTATGTTCGTCCTGACGAAGCTCAGAAAATTCTGTCCCTGCTTAAGAAAAATGAGAGATATACCGTAATAGACATGGTTTCTGTAGGTCTTAATCTTAAGAAGAATGTCTATGAAGCATCATTTTCCAATCTCG
>JAEDJV010000137.1 GCA_016296165.1 Oscillospiraceae bacterium
GGTGTTTTCATTGAAAGCTGCAATATATCTGGGAAAAGAAAATATAGAAATAAGAGAAATGCCAATGCCCGTCTGCGGAAACAATGACGTTGTGATAAAAAATCTTTACTCAAGCATCTGCGGAACCGATGTCGCTGTTTACTGTCATGGTCCGGCAACGGGACATAAAATTGACATTGGAGGAGAGTTTGGACACGAAACCGTGTCCCGCATAGTTGCCGTGGGCAAAGACGTATCGGATTTTAATGTCGGGGAAAGGGTATATCCATATCCGCTTTTCGCCAAAGGTGATACAAAACGTGCAGGAACTATCGGCGGATTTTCGGAATATATATTGATACCCAATCCGAAAAGAAATTACTCGCTTTACTCGATTGATGATTCCATATCCGACAGGGTCGCATGCCTTATTGAGCCATTTACGGTAGGATGCCGTGCGGCAAGACGGTCAGAGCCAAAGAAAAATGAAAAGGCTGTGGTATTCGGCTGCGGTACGATAGGTATTGCGGCTGCAATAGCGCTGAAGTATTTCGGTATTGAAAAGGTTATGATATGCGATTATTCTGCACTTAGACTGAATATAGCCGAACAGCTTGGTTTTGAGATATGCAATATGGAAACCGATGATTTTACCCTGAAAGCAAAGGCTTATTTTGGAGAAGCCCACTCCTTAAAAGGCAATACAGCAGACATTGATATTATGCTGGACGCTGCAGGTGCGGAATCGGTATTCAAAACGTTTATGGATTATGGAAAAATCGAAAGCAGATTTGTTTGCGTTGCCGTAAATAAAGCCATAAGGGAGCTTGATATGCTTCATCTGACCTATTCCCAGAAAAGCATTATCGGTTCGGGAGGGTATATGCCCGTAGACGTAAGCGATGTTATTAACATAATGAAAAGCGGACGGTGGGATATCGGAAAACTTATTACACACGAATATCCCTTATCACAGCTTGAAACGGCGATCTGCAAGGCTTCCGAGGTAAATGAAGCACTGAATGTAACAATTAGATTTGACTGAAAGAGTGATGAGCTATGTTTAAAGTACTTGTAGTTGAGAATGATAACGACCTGAACCGCACAGTCTGCTTATTTCTCAATCAGAGAGGATATGAAGCAGAGGGCTGTCTTTGTAAAACCGCATTGACTGAAATTTGTCAATGCGGTTTTTTAACCTCTGAATTTAGAAGGAGTCATACCAACTTTTTCTTTGAATTGCCTCATAAAATGAGTTGAATTCTGATATCCGCAGGCAGATGCAATTTCATTGACCTGCAGGTCAGTACTGGATAAGAGATGTTTCGCCATATCGATTCGTGTGTTAATGATATCATCCATAAAGCTGATTCCAAAATGTTCCTTGTATAATTTCTGTGCGTAGCTTCTGCTGATATTCAGACGTTTTGCGATATCTCCAAGATTCCAGTCCAGTTCAGGTGCTTTGTGAAGTTCGTGTCTGATTTTTTTGAGATTGCTGATTCCTCTGAATCCTTTTTCTTTCGGCTGACTGCTTTCAAGCTGATTCCAAAGAGTTGTCAGGCAGTCTTCCGAATCAGAATCTATATACCCGCAAACATAATACGGCTCAGGAAAAAATGTAATTGATGAGCTTTCCTGCATTTTTCGTATAAAAACCTCTGCCTGAATCAGCATGGTTTCAGCTGTTTGATTGATATCTTCGTTTTCCTGCAATGGAAATACAATTGCAAAAGTACTTTTATCAAGTCGGGCAGTCTGCAGATTTTTACCTGACAGCAGTCGAATTGCATTTGCAAGAATCAGTTCTGACTGTGTAACATTATCAATCATCTGATTCTGTTTCTGAGTATTTAAAGTTGATGAATGCTTTGCAATGGTAACAATCATTATTCCGCTTTTTTTCATAATATCCTTATGGTTTTCAAGATATAAAAGCAGCCCTTTCTTACTGAGCATATCTGTCATAATATCACAAAGTGATACTTCCTCTATTTTTTTCTGCAGGTATTCTGCGTAAAGCTTGTGTCTAAGTGTTCGTATACCGTTTGCAACAGCACTCAGAAAATTGAAAAGCATAAGTGAAACCTTGAATTTTTCTGCATTTTCATAAACGAATCCACAATAGCCAAAAACCTGTGAGGAAGCGTGAAGCGGCAGAATATACATTAGCACAGGTTCATGCGGCTTTGAAAGTACAGGAGCTATATCAGCCGTATTAAACGATTCAAATAATTCTCCTGTCTGCCATGCCTGTTTTGAAATTGCACAAAGCATTTTATCGGGGAACGGCTTTGTTAAACATACATCAGGAGTTTCAGGATTTCCGTCCCAGTCGGGAATGATGCATAAATGAAGTGATTTGTAATCATTGATAATGTGTGCTGATTCATCAACAATTCCAATAAGCTCTGAGATGGATTCAACGTATATTGTTTTGGTGATAACGTCAGCGTTAATTCGCATTTCAAGCATTAGCTGTTCATTTGATTCTCTGCTTATCTGTTCCTGAACTTTTAAAGCGGCAGTTTGATAATCAGTCATATTTTCAACACATCCGCAACTTGCATACTGCTTTGATATTCATCGGGCAAATTTCCTTTTACGCCAATTTTTTTCAATACACGAATTACACCAATACAACCAAGCTCATATACGGAGTTGATTACAGTGGTAATAGAGGGAAAATTTGAAATTGCAGAAATATGGCCATCATAACCTGTTATAATTATATCGTCAGGAATAACAATTCCACCATTTTGCAGGGTTTTACAGAGAGTTACTGCCATAATATCATTTGCACATATGACAGCATCAGGTATTTCTCTTTTACCCTGAATAATCTCGTTTCCAAGTTCCTCGGGACGTATTGTCCAGAAATCACCATAAACGATTTCATATGTACAGCCGTGTTCATCGGCTGAGGAAATAAATCCTGACATTCTTAGTTCAGACTCAGGATTTCCTTTAAAACCTGCAAGAAAAATCAGATTTCTGCAATGATGCTTTTCGATAACATGAGAAGTCATTTTATAAAATGCTCTGTCCTGAGAAGTATGAACTGTTTCAAACCCGAGTTCACTGCCGCCTAAATCTATACATGGAATTGACAGACGTTTTATTATATCTGTAATCCTTCTTCGGACAATATCCTTGACAAAGTATTGAGAAACCAGCAATACACAGTCGATATGAGCTTTTTCAAGGAGCGAATAGACGCTTTCTTCACCCTCCATAATTTCGCTTTGTATGTTAAATTCCAGTCCGTTTGTTGCAGTTGTGAATACAATCACATCACAGCCTGAAGCTAAAGCTGTTTTATGGATTCCGTTAAGAATTTCATTGTGCAGATTATCGGTTATCGCAGGAATTATAACTCCTATTCGTATCATATTACCACCTCGATTCAATTATACATCAGCAAAAGTATAATTGTCAATACAAATTGTGCATTACGTCAGTTTTAATGCGCAAAACGTTATTGAACATCAGTGAAAACTGTGCTATTATTTATTTGTACTAAAGAATGGTATTATTCATCTGCACGAGGATATCATTCATTTGTAAAGGGGCAAATCGGAAAGACCAATGGGGTTTCTGTCTTTCCGCAAATCTTTATGGAGGTTATACATGAAACATAAAAGAATTATGGCAGCCGTTCTCTCTGCGGCAATGTGCCTTTCTTCATTGATATTAACAAATATATCTTTTCCAAAATCTGAGATAATAACCGAGGCAGCTTCCATTTCAGACATGCCAACCGATTATCAGTATGCGGCAGACTGGATATGGAATACCCGAATAATAGGCGAAGGTTCAGTTGTATCTCATGATACTATCTATGATCAGATTATTGCAGGAAAAGGAACTCTGAATTATATTGTTCGCTGGCAAAGCTATAAAAATATTACTTTACAACAGAGAAAACAGCTTCAGACTGTTATTGAAACAGCAGTAAATGACTGGAATAAATGGCTTGCAGGTTATGAAAACTGGCCGTATGAACACGTAAATGTAAAAATAGTCGGCTGGGCAGTTCTTGATAAAAACAGTCTTCTCGATTTACAGCCGGATGAAAAGGTTTATACTGACGTTGAATATTACGATCCCTCAGGTGATATAAACGCAGGTATGGCGAATTCAACTATGCCGAGCCTTATGCCGAAACTTCCTGTTGAGCTTTACCGATATGAGCATTGGAGTGATGCAAATTATCAGTATCCGGGCGGATATGAAAATCGTTTTGATATGCATCTTACAGGTTCAACAGGTATGATAGATATGGGCGGATATGGTTATTATTGGGGACAGCAGCTCTCAGATAATGCAGTTCTTGGTTTAGCTGACGGGACAACGAGCGTTCATATTCTTGAACATGAAATCGGTCACGGTTTTGGTTTTACTGATTTCTATGGCGGCGAGGGTGAATCTGACGGATTTCCGCCGGGAGGATTTCCGGGTGGTTCATCTATTATGATGGCAGGAAGTTCTTCTGTAATTACAGAATTTGATGGCTGGTTTGCAAGATATGTCTGGACAAAGATTTCAGCAGAAAGCGGCAGATTTGATCTTTCAGATACTCAGACCACAACTCAGCCTGAAACAGAATCAGTCTTATCTGAAAGCTTTACTGATACTATTACAGAAGTCGGAAACGGATATGTAGTTTTTGCAGAACATGGAAAATATTATTATGATGATTCTCATTATGGGACTAATGAAGCAAATAATATCGCCTACTATGAGGTCGGCGACAAAATAAATATCAGTTTTTCTCACAGAGAAGGAAAAATCATTACAGTAAATTCCCTTGAACTTATCTATAACTCTCATGATCCTGAAAAATTAAAAGGTGATGTGAACGCTGATGGTGTTGTGAATGTAGCAGATATAGTCCTTCTTCAGAACTGGTTTCTCAATGTATCAGGTATATATCTTCCCAACTGGAAAGCTGCTGATATGAACGAAGATGATGTACTGAATGTTTTAGATCTTTGTTTTCTCGGACAGGAAATAATTTCCCCAGGTAATATATAAAAGGAATAAGTATGAATAATAATTTTTTAAAACGTGTATTTTCAGCAGTTATAGGCACTTCAATAATAGGAACTTCATTTCTTCCTTTTGGCAACAGTAATAAACCGAATACTAATACGTTATCTGTATATGCTGCAGATAGTCTTTCAATCGCAGATATGCCCTCTGAGTATCACTATGCTGCAGACTGGATCTGGCAGAACAGAGTTGAAAAGGAAGGTTCAGTTGCAAGATGGAATACATTATTTGATCAGATTGCTGCAAACGGCGGAAAGCTCAATTATGTATTCCGCTGGCAGTCATATAAAACTCTGACGCTTGAACAGCGTCAGAAATTCGCAGAAATGGTTGACGCAGGAATCAATGAGTGGTGCAAATGGCTTGTAGGATATGAGAACTGGCCATACAATCATATTGAAGTAAATGTTGTCGGATGGGCTGTACTGGATAAAAACTGTCTTCTTGACCTTCAGCCTGATGAGGTTGTATGGGATAATCTGATTAGTCCGTATGATGCACAGTATGATACTTCAAACGGCTATGAAACAATTCCTGATAAGCTTCCTTCTGCACCTGAAGAGCTTTGGACTTTTAACTATTTTACTGACAGAAATCATCAGTATAACGGACAGAGCTTTGATGAATATTTATGGTGTACTCAGGGCTGGCCGAATGTCGGCGGATGCGGAGGTGACTGGGGACAGCGTTTGTCTGATAACGCCTATCTCGGAATAATCGACGGAACAGGATTTCTTCATGTTTACTGGCACGAGCTGGGTCATGGATTCGGAATGACAGATTTTTATGGCGGTGAAGGTGCTTCTGACGGATTCCCTCCAGGAGGATTTCCTGGAGGAAAAAATTCTCTTATGATGGCAGGTTCTGCTTCTGAAATTACAGATTTTGACGGCTGGTTTCTTCGCTATCTCTGGAGTAAAATAAAAGATGACAGCGGAAGATTTAATTTCCCAGAAGTACCATCTGAACCTGAAACTCCTGTTGATAATACAGCATCAACAGGTTTTTCAGATACTATAACAAGTGTCGGAGAAGGATATATCAGCTTTGCACAAAACGGAACATTTCTGTTCAGCGGAGATTACTGCGATGGCGATGAGCAGAAAAATCTTTCACATTATGAAACAGGAGATAAAATCACTATAACTTTCACATATGATAAAACAAACAATACAATTCTTCACATTGAAAGTCTGATTCTTGATGAAAATATACACCCTGAAATTGTAAAGGGTGATGTGAATCTTGACGGTGAACTCAGTATTGCAGATGCTGTATTGCTTCAGAAATGGTTTCTTAATGTACCCGATGCACTGCTTCCTGACTGGACAATTGCTGATATGAATGAAAATAACAGCATTTATGTAATTGATTTTTGCTTGCTTAAACGCTTACTTACAGAACAGTAAATCTCCTCAAAATATTTCACCAGTTCATAGTCTGTATTGGAATTACCCATAATAATTAAAA
>JAEDJV010000138.1 GCA_016296165.1 Oscillospiraceae bacterium
GTCACATGCGGCAGTTTGAGACTGAGCAGGTGGAATCAGTCCGATACTACCGATCGCTATATTATCTTCCTTAAGGCATACAGCATATGTCTCATCAGCCGATAACACAGACTTTATTATCTCTAAACTATTATCAACACTTGTATGTACCGGCCATCCGGCAATCGGTCCTACAGCCGGATCTTTTGCATATTCATATAAACTTGCTGCGTCCGATTCTTTCCATGGACGAATAATCAGTCTTTCTGTTTTAAATTCCATAATATGTTTATCTCCTTCAATTCATTATTTTCTTTAATTTCTGAATATCTTTACAAACCAGCACAGTCACACTGCCATTATACCGCTCAAATCTGTGATTTTGGAATATATACAATATCTGTTGCTATTTTATTTCTGAACATCATATCGTGTTCAATGAAGAGCATTGCAGGTTTATACTCAAGTATCAGTTTTTCAATCTGCATTCTTGAGAAAACATCTATGTAATTAAGCGGCTCATCCCAGATATAAAGATGTGCAGAAGCTGCAAGGCTAACCGCAATAAGAACTTTCTTCTTCTGTCCCTCAGAATAATCAGACATATCTTTCTCAAACTGAACTCTTTCAAAACCGAGCTGTCTGAGAATAGTACATACAAGAGTCTGGTCTGTGCCTGTTTCTTCACAAAGTCCGTATATACTTCCCGATAATCCCGACGTATCCTGATTTACATAAGAAACCTTAAGTCCTGATGAAATCTCACATACTCCTGATTCGCTGAATTCAGCGTTCATGCCATAACCAAGGCCGTGAAGAATTCTCTTAACAATGGTTGACTTACCGCATCCGTTATCACCGGACAATGATACCCTTGATCCTTTTGTTACTGAAAAATTTATCCCGCTAAACAGTTCAGCCTCAGTATTGTCGTATCTGAAACTGTAATCTCTGAAACAAACAAGTGTATTTTTGTGATACTCAAGCGGTGCGAGCTTAAGATCCTTAACACGCTCTATATCATTTAGCAGGCCCTCTTTTTCTTTTATTTCTCTTCCGATTCGTTTATTTATACTTGAAACACGGCTCTGCATTTTTTTCGTTTTTGCTCCGATATAGGCTCTGGTACTTATACACCTGTCATGTTCCTTTATCGGATCATAACCGATTTTTGTATTTTCATTTTTATCCGCCCACTCAGAAGTCCTTTTGGCTGTTTGTTTCAGTTTTTTTATTTCTTTCTGATGTTTTTCGTTCTCAGATACAGCAAAACTGTCAGCACGCTGTTTGTTTTCCCACCAGCTTGAAAAGTTTCCGTTTTGAACCTCAATGCTTTCCCTGTTAAAAACAAGTACATGATCAACACAGGCATCAAGAAAATCCCTGTCATGTGAAACAAGAATGAAGCCTGACTTTGATGAAAGATATTCTCTTATTTTTTCTCTCGCACCTGAATCAAGATGGTTGGTCGGTTCATCTATAAGAAGAAATTCATTTTCCCCTGAAAAGAGTACGGCAAGCAGTACTTTGGTTCTTTGACCGTGACTTAGCAGATTAAACGGTCTGTAAAGAATATCCGCCTCTTCATCAAGAAGCTGCAGTTCACATATTACGCGCCATTCCTCACATCCTGGTTTAATTTCATCAATAAATTCTGAAGCTGTTTTACTTATCTGTTCGTCGCTTAGAGTATACGGAAAATATTCAAACAATGTGCTTGCAGTAATTGAACCTCTGAAACTGTATTTACCCATAAGCAGTTTCAGAAAAGTTGTTTTTCCTTTACCGTTTCTTCCGATTAATCCGACTTTCCAGTTTGTATCAATTGAAAATGATACATTTTCAAAAATATTATCAATGCTCCCGTCATAGCAAAAGCAAAGTCCGTTTATATTAATCTGTGACATATAGATACCTCCACATACAAAAAAGAACTATTTGCTGCCAAACAGTTCTCATGTGTCTATAACCTCAGATTAATATGATAGCTCCGATATACTTATAAAAAAGATGCAAAAAAGAGAGGTTATGAGAACATAATCCACTTTTGGCAACACGAAATACAGCATGATAGAAAAATAAACGTTCAAAACCCAACCATTTACTGAAATATCATGCAAGTAATTATTAATTCATGTAATCAAAAGTAAATTATTTTCTCATTTTTTCACCTCTCTCTGAATATTGCGTTACCGCTACTAATATGGTAGCATATTTTTGGGTAAAAGTCAACACACAGATAGACTTTTTTACAGTAATCCGCCAGCCCTTGACATACTATCCTGCCATATAGTATAATTAACCGGTAAAAAAATTTCAGGAGCGATTGTATGATTAACGATGAATTTAACCAGTCGGGTACAAACACTGATTTTTCAGAAGAGTTTGAGAAAATTAAGGATCTCGAAGCACAGCAGTACTTTGAATTAATAAACGATGATCAAGGGTGCAGGCTGGTTTATCTGATGAATGACGCAGTTGAAAGTTTTATCTGTTTTGAAAACTACTCATTGAACGGAGAATATATCCCGGACTGCGATGAACCTTTTTCGGTTTCAATAGAACAAAATGGCAATTATTATATTATGATAGTTCATCAGGGCAGCGGGAATGTATTTACACTTTCTTTCTCAGGTCTGCGCTCAGAAACCTGGCTTTTTAACTACGGAGCTACAGGCCATTTCTGGATTAAAAAACATGAGAAACTGCGGATTATTGATTACTGGCTGGGGCTTATCCGTGAGAAAATGAACATTCTCGGAGATGATTTCTGTACAGAAAAGGAAACCGAACTATATGCTTTGTCCTGTTTTATGCCTCTGCGTTATTATAATTCCGTTCCGGAAAAATACATGATTCCGAATGATTACATATACGAAACCACGCCTGAAGCTCTGGCATGTTTCAGAAAAATCTGCAAAGAATCCGGTGACGATTTCTTTCTCAGGCTTACAAAAAAATACACTGACAGAAAACTTAAAAAAACTGCCCGCTTCCTCTCAGGGAAACGGGGCATCAGGATAACGGACTATATTATTGATGAAATCCAGAATGCGTCTTCAGAATATCCGGACCGTTCACATGCAAAAGCACATGCAGAAATATTATCACAGGCTGAAGAATTTGCTTCCCGGCTAAGTCTAAACGGAATGAAAGCAAGAATATTTCGTGAAGATCCGTTTGAAAAAACTGAAGACAGTATGAATTTTTCTGTTACTGTATATGCTGAAAAAGAATCTTTTACAGGTATTAAAACCGTTATAAAAAAATTCTAAAAATCTATTTTTACTAAAAATCTTTTGTCCTTAACATCAATGCAGATTTTGTATCTGTGTATATCTGCAATATTTTTTGCTATCGCAAGGCCAAGTCCGCTGCCGTTGCGTCCGGAACGTTCCTCTGTTCCACGGGTAAAGGGCTCGGTCAGTTTTTTTATATCTGTATCTATCCTGCCGCTGAATGTGTTCGAAACCGTTATACAGTTCCGGTTCAGTGAAATATCCACTGTTCCGGACTGATCAGAATATTTTACTGCGTTTGAAATGATATTTTCAAGCATTTGCGAAAACAGTCTTCTGTCGCACTTAAGAACTGCTGTTCCTGAAATATTTATTGAGATACCCTTTTCAGATAAAAGATATTCGTATTTTTTACAGACTTCTCTGATGATTTCTGATATTTCGTTTTTTTCAAACACAGGTTTCAGAACACCTTTTTCAGTTCTGGAAAGTTCGAATGCATCATTTATTATCGACTCCGTATATCTTACATTTTCGATAATTGCATTCTCGTAAAACTCTCTTTTTTCCGGATTGACATTCTCCTTCAGGCTCTCTGCACTTCCCGAAATGATGGTCAGCGGTGTTTTAAGATCGTGCGACAGACTGTTTATTATGCTTCTTCTGTAATCATCCTGAATATTCTTTGTATTTTTCTGAAACGCAAGAACAAAAGCTGCAGCGATTGCGCACACCACCAGGACAATATCCACAGGCAGAAAATATTTTAAGAAGTATGAGTAGAATCTTACCCTCATAACAGTCATGAGCCGGACCCCTCTGCCGCCAATATAGAAAACATCGCTCAGATTGTAGTTATTATACCCAATAATGCTTTTCTCTTCAAGGTTCCCGAAAGCCGGATCACAAATTCTTTCTATCTGATTAATCCTGTTCAGATAACTTTCCGAATTACTTTTGTACTCTCTAAGAAGTTCATTTTCCGGAAGAGTAAAATCATTTGAGACAAGTATTTCTTTTGTATCGCAGTCAATTATGAGTGCAGTTTTTTCAAGTCCCGTATGACCGTAATCCCATCCGTTAGGATAGTAAAGTTTAAAGAGATTGTTAATCCTGTCAGTATCAAACCCAGTGCTCATGTCGATTTGATTCAGTTCGTTTTTCAATTCAAGATAAAGCAATGAATCGTTTGAATGAAAAAAGGGCATCTTGTATTTGACAAATGCACCGTAAATCAGGCAGTGTGCCATAATCGCAACCAAAACCGGAATAATGCTTTTCTTCAAAAGCAGGTTTAAAAAACTCCCTTTGCTGTATCGTCCTTTCATATAAAAAGCCTCCGTTACTCTGTTATTTTGTATCCTTTTCCTATAACAGTTTTTATCTGTTTTCCGTCTGTACCCAGAGCATTTCGTAATTTTCTTATATGATTGTCCACAACCCTGTCTCTGCCAAAATAGTCTCTTCCCCATATTACATCAAGTATCATGTCACGCCCGATTACCTGATTTTTATTTCTGATAAGGTATCTGAGAATTTCAAATTCTTTAAGCGGCAGATCTATATTTGTTCCTGAAACAGTTACCTGATGAGACTGAGTATCTATTTTTATATTTCCGCAAATCAGTTCGCTGTTTACTACATTTCCGGACACTCTTTTAAGCATCGCTCTGCTCTTTGCATACAGTTCCGCAAGAGAAAACGGCTTTGTTACATAATCGTCGCATCCGATATCATATCCGAAAAGCCTGTCCTCCTCCCGTGTTCTCGCTGTAATAAATATCACCGGAACACTGCTCTTCTGCCTTAAAATCCGGCACACCGAAAATCCGTCAATATCGGGGAGCATCACGTCAAGAAGAACAAGGTCAAAACTTTCATCATTCAGCTTCTCAACGGCTTCCGTTCCGCCTGCAGCTGTTTCGACGGTCATCTCTCCGCTGCTTTTTGACACAAAATAGTCTTTCGTCATACTGCTGATAACAGGATCATCTTCAACTATAAGTACTCTGAAGTTCATTTGTTCACCTCCTGTGATTATATATTATCATCCCGGTATGTCTTTTGTGTCTCCTTTTTATCACAGAATTTATGGAAATTCTATTTTATATATCCGCTCTGCATTTATGCATTTTCCGTCTGTAAACTTAATAAGATTACCGGCAGCTGCTGATCTTTACTTCTCATACAATTCCCTCTCTTTCTATACAGAGCATTTGTCCCATTTAGAATTTTAACATATTTTTCAGAGGGTTGTTAAGTATGAAAATTACAAACAATAAAGCAGTCTCCGCAATATCAGCAAGACGCCATATTCTCAAAAAAAATACAGGACGAAGCTTAGTCCGTCCCGTACAAATCATTATTCAACATTGAATTTCTCTATGGTACATTCATGTTTTTTACTGTCCTTGTCATAATTCACGCCAACGAGCAGTACATCTCTGTATCCCCTTAGGTTTCCTGCATATCTTTTTTCCTTGATCTGCTTTATCGCGGTATCCGCATCTTTATCATACTTAAGTTCTATAATCATCGGAGGCTTATCACCCGAATCTGCTCTTGGTATCAGTGCAATATCTGCAAAACCTTTACCGGACGGCAGTTCCCGCAATACATTGTAATACGCCGGTGCTGTAAAATATGCCATTGTTATTGCACAGCTTAGTGAATTTTCATCGCTGTATTTCAATATTGATGTATAGGTCTCATGCGACAGTTCCAGTAGTTCTGCTACTTTCTCAGCTTCTCCGTCAATTGTTGCCCACAGTATTTCGTCGCATCTGGACAATGTATCCGCTATCTCACTCCAGTTACCCGTTTCAAGTGCGAGATGAAACGCTGCTGCCACTTCAAAATTTGGAATAAACGCTTTTCTTCTTTCTTTTTCATATCCCAGATATCCAAGATGAATAAGTGCTGTCAGTGCATCATCTCTTGAATGAATTTCCGACAAATCATTCTTAAACTTTTCCGTATTTACACTTACCTTTTCCCCGGCGAGCATTTTTATAATATCTTCTTTAAGCCCCGAAAAATTCAGAGTTATAAACCTGTTTATTGTTCCGAACGCTGATGTATTTTTCCAGTAGGATTCAAGGCTGTGATCTGTCATCGCCTGATATACGGAGTTCGGATTATACATTTCTTTACCGCTTATCCGATATCCGTCATACCATGCTTTTACCGAGTCAAAATTCATATCGTACTTCCTGCAGAGTTCCTCTGTTTCCTTTTCTGTAAATCCAAAATATGGAGTG
>JAEDJV010000139.1 GCA_016296165.1 Oscillospiraceae bacterium
AAGGGACACATACGCGATATACCGTGAGATGCCCGGAGGAGAAGGATTTGCTGATCTGGTGTTCGTACCGCTAAAAGGCAACAGCAATCCTGCAATGATAGTTGAACTGAAGTGTGATAAAGATGCGGATACGGCGATTGATCAGATAAAAAAGAGAAAGTATGCGGAGAGTCTGAAGGACTATAAAGGAAATGTTCTGCTTGTGGGAATCAGTTATGACAGAAAGAGCAAGGAGCATGAGTGCAGGTTTGAGATGGATGAGGTTTGAGGATCCTGATGTTATTCTTGAATATTTTCTCATTACAGGAATAGTAATTCTTTTTTTCTTTGTATAAGACTTTGCGTCTATATTATTCATCTGAAACTTGATATGAAGAATATTCAGGAGGAACTCAGGCTGACGCGAAATTCCGAATATAACCGTCAGCTTACAGTGGATCTGACAGATGATAATTTATGCAGTATGGCTGCGGAGATAAACCGCAATCTTGATTATCAGAAGAAACTCAGGAAAAAAAGTGAAGAGGCAGAATTAAGTCTTAAGCGGTCAGTATCTGATATCGCCCATGATCTGAGAACGCCGCTGACAGTAATAAGCGGAAATCTTCAGATGTTGAAAAATGAACCGTCCCTCTCATCTGCAGCGAGAGAATACATACGAATAAGTGAGGAAAAATGCACTGTTATAAAAATGATGGCTGATGATTTCTTTCAGCTGTCAGTACTTGAAAGTGACTATACATCAGCTGATATCAGAGTAATCGATATTACAAATGAGCTTATGCAGTTTATTGCAGACAACGAATCTGTTATTCGTACAAACGGACTTTCACCTGATATTGTTTTTCCTGAGAAAAGTGTTTTTGCTGCAGCTGATCCTGTACTGCTGTCAAGAATTTTTGGAAATCTTCTCAATAACGTAATAAAATACGCAGCTGGCAGTTTTAAAATAGTTTTATCAGAGGATACAGATGCGGTTTCAGTAACTTTTATAAATAATGTATCTGATAGCCAATCAATAGATACCAGTCAGCTTTTCAACCGTACTTATCGTGCAGACAAATCCCGAAACAGCAGCGGTGCCGGAATAGGACTTTATATTGTAAAGCTTCTCGCACACAAACAGGGCTCAGAAGTGTTTGCTAATCTGGAGAACAATGAACTGTATATAGGTATAAGATTAAATAAACAGAACAAAGAGGCGGTTTAAGACCGTCTTTTTTATTTTAGTAATTTTTTTTGAAAATTAAGAAATTCTTTATACTTTGATTTTATAATGGTTATATAACGAAAACTGTGAAAGGAAGACTTTAAAATGGAAGAAATACTTATTGATGTAAAAAATCTTGATAAACAGTATATTAAACATAAGGCTGTAAATAACGTATCATTTCAGATTAGAAAAGGTATGATATGCGGACTTGTCGGACCAAATGGTGCAGGTAAGACCACTATTATGAAAATCATGGGCGGACTTGTAATTCTTACAGGCGGGACAATTTCAATTTACGGTAACAGTGATGAAAAATCACTTTCCAAAGCAAGAAGCCGTATGAGTTTTATTGTCGAGATTCCGTATGCAAAGGAAAAAATGACAGCATATGAAAACCTTGAGATTCAGCGAATTCAAAAAGGGATACCGGATAAAAATCGTATCAACGAAGTTCTTGAGCTTGTTAATCTTACTGATACAGGCAAGAAACCTGTTCAGAATTTTTCTCTTGGTATGAGACAGCGTCTCGGTATTGCAACAGCACTGCTTTCCAAACCTGAAATCATGGTTCTTGATGAACCGATAAACGGGCTTGATCCGGAAGGAATTGTTGAGATACGTAAACTGTTATTAAAACTTAATCGTGAGGAAGAAATAACTATGATAATTTCATCACATATATTAAGTGAGCTGTCGCTTCTCTGTACTGATTATATTTTTATAAATCATGGTGAAATAATTCAGACTGTTTCAGCGTCTGAGTTAAGTAAAATATGCAGTGAATATTATCATATAGATACTGATAATAACAGTCTTGCTGCGGCAGTTCTTGAGAACAGGCTCGGATATAATCATTTTGACATTGATAAGGACGGAAGTATAAAATTGTACGAAGGACTTGATAATATAAAAAATATTTCAAAGACCCTGTTTGAAAGCGGAGTTATACCGGTCAGACTTGGAATACATGAAGCTAATCTTGAACAGTATTATATGAATCTGGTAGGTGGGAAAAATGAAGAATCTGATAAAAACACTAAATTATCAAACAAGAAGAGATAATATTACTTATTACGCTTATATTGCCGCTTTAGCAGGTTTGCTTTTGGGCTGCTATACAGAAGACGGTATTATTCTGAATCTCACCGGATCTGAATATTTTATACAGACAGCGGGTGGATGCGGATGTATATCAATAATTTTTTATTTTTCAATTATAATTACCCGGATCTGTGGATGGGATTATTCTGATAAAACGATAAACTTTCAGATCCTTGGCGGACACAGCAGAAATAATGTTTTCTGGAGCAGAATATGGGTGAGTTTTATCAGAAGTGTCCCTGTGGGTATTGTTCTGTATATTTTTCCGCCGGTTTTTCTTACTTTGAAAAACGGCTGGGGAATAAATGCTGATATATACGGAATTATATTTCGCTGTTTCCTGGCGTTTTTAATTATACTGAGAATATACAGTGAATGTGTGCTTTTTACGTTTTTAACAAAAAGCTGTTATACTGGACTAGCAATAAGTGGCATGTCTCTTTTTCTGAGTAATCAGATTGTTTCATTTATAACAATGATGAAGGAACATGCAGAGTTAAGTAAACTGGGCATTATTTCTTCCATGAGCAATCTGTTTGAGGTTATGAATTTTCATGATTATGATTTTCAGTATATAAATGGTGTTGATGAAAGAATTTATAATTCAGAAATAGATTCCGGATATGCAGCACTTACTATAACAGTATCAGTTTTAATCTGTATAGTTTCCATATTTTTTAGCTGGTGTAATTTTAAGAAGACTGATATGAAGTGAGGAAGAAAAATGAAAAATATAATAAAATCAGAGTTTCTGAAATTAAGAAAAGACAGGTTTTGTAGTATATTATTCCTTGTCTTTCTTATTGTCGGTGCATGGACAGTAAGTTCATCTATGGGAATATCACCGGATGGGAAAAAATATGCTGGTGATAATGCTGTGACGGCACTCGCTTTGGTTCCTTTTATAATACAGTTTTTTTTGTGTGCATTTGTTCCGCATGCATGTGGAGCTGATTTTAAGGACAAGACGTATAATTATGAAATAATGTCAGGTCATACAAGAGCAGAAGTCTATTTTGGAAAGGTTATTGCGGTTATTATTACCGGAACATTGATAAGTATTGTTTTATTTGCTGCCTGTATCGGAGTTTCAGCAATAGGTACTGATGGCTGGGGTGATTCGGTGCAGCTTTCGGATATATTAATGAAAATTTTTATTATGATGTTTTGCTTTATCCGTATTATATGTGTATATATTTTCCTGACATACATAATTAAAAACATGTATGCAGTAGTGATTATCGGATTTGTTTTCAGCATATTGTTTAATGTGTATGCAGAAGTAACTTCCAGAAGTAAGTATATTCTGGGGATAATTAATTTAAAAGCAGTTAATACCTTTGATGCCTGGTGTACTTTTACTGTTAAAGGGGATAAATACAGTACTTTTGATTTGTCGATATCATCAGAACTGGCCACAGGCACAATTATTTATTCGCTGATTGCCGGATGTCTGGTTCTGCTTTTGGGTTATGCATTTTTCAGGCATGATGACATGAACTAAGGAGGTGCGAAAATTGAAAAGTATTGATTTTAGTTTATCTGTTGTACTCGCTTTTTTGTCTGCAGTACTGTTTATGTTTTCCTATTCGGCAGAGAAGTATATTACACGAATGTGGAATCTTGCTTATTTGTTTCCTGCTGTGGTGGTAATTATTGCTTCAGCGTTTACAGGATACGAAACATGTCTGATTCCGGTATATGCAGGCTCAGCACTGCTTATAGCCGGATTTGTAAAAGAAAGCGGAAAAGTAAGAAGAACTGTAAGTATTGTATCCGGTGCGTTTGCTGTTATTACAATACCTTTATGTATGAATTCCGTAACCTACAGAAGTTATGATTATGCCGAAGATTTTAAGAGTGGTATGGAATATATTGAAAAGCATTACGTTCTTTCAGATTACAAGAATATTGATTTTGATGCACTGTATGATGAGTTTTTACCAAAGTTTGAGAAAGTGAACAGAAGTCAGGATGAGGTTGAAAATCTTGCATTATGGACTGAGTTTTGTGCGCGTTTCAATGACGGCCACGTTGGTTATTATCACAGGACAAGGTCTGAAACGCTGTTACCTGAAATGTATGACAGATATCTTGGAAATGATTATGGATTTTCACCTATGACACTCTCAGATGGTAGAACAGTAGCTGTCAATGTGGGAAAAGATAGTGAGGCATACAACGCAGGAATACGAAACGGAACAGTTATCACCGGATGGGACGGAGTTCCTCCGGATAAAATCAGTGATGAAAATATGAAGTATATTACATTTACAGATAAGGAAACAAGAGAATTCTATCGTACTTTATTCTGTGGCGGAACAGGCGGTGAAAGTATTACCGTTGGTTTTTACGATGAAAACAACAATGAACAAACCGTTGTCCTTAATAAAAGAGGTCCGTATTACAGCGGCAGATTGAAAGGCACTCTTGACGCTGTATGCAGCGGTATGAAAACCGGACATATGATGTGGGAAGATATTGATGAAAAAACGTCAGTTTTTCGTATTAAGTTTATGGAAGCGGATGGTGCTGCAATGCACAGTGGCGAGTTTAAAAAACTGGAGAGTAGTTTTAGAGAAAAAATTATAGAAATGAAACGTGATGGCAGAGATCATATTATTATCGATCTAAGAGATAATGCCGGCGGGGATTCCAGAATGGTAAAAGCAATGGTCTCCGTTTTTGCTCCGGCTTCTGAAGAAATATACTACTGCAGTGATCCGAAGTGGGATAATAAATCAGCGTCATATGTCAGGAACCCGGAGGGAAAGTATGAAGTAAATAACGATAACTATATTACTGGAAAGGGGCTGTGGGACGGAAAGTTAACAATTCTGATAAACAGTTACAGCGCCAGTGCGGCGGATCATTTTGTTTATGTGATGAGAAAGCTTGACAATGTAAAAGTTGTCGGATTTACAAAACCTTGCGGATCAGCACAGGGTGTAGGAGAAACAACGTTTGAAAATGGATATTGTCTCAGTTTTTCCGGTTCGCTTGTACTTGATGAACTTGGTGAAGTATTTATTGATTCAGATGTAAAACAGATAAACAAAAATGATATTGATATTCTTGTTCCTTTTGATGAAGAAGCAGTAAAGGCGATTTTTGATGACGGTGTTGACTATCTTCTTAAAAAGGTACTGTTTGGTCCTGTTATCTAAAATAAAGATGGTAAAAACTAGAGGTACGTACTACTCCATACGTGCCTCTCATTTTATATTCTAAAAAAATCGGTCTGGTATTTCATAGGCGAAAATTGGATGTGAATATTACCATTGTTTTTTATGCGTTTATGCAGGTTGACAGACATGAATAATGATGATAAAATAAGGTAATAATGATGTGCTTAAATTACAGCAAAAACGTGAGGCGTTTTGGAAAATCCATGGCAGACAATATGGCAACTTGTGAAAACTTAGAGTATTGAAGAAATGTTGGAATAGTGAGGATTATTTTATGGAAAAAAGAGTACGGGATTCATATGCAGAACAGGTACACGTATTAACGCAGGCAAACATTAACGGATACAACAGACTTTTCGGCGGACAGCTTATGGAGTGGATAGACATTGTAGCGGCAGTTGTAGCGAGGAGACATGCCGGAAAAAATGTTACCACAGCGGTAGTGGATACACTCACATTCAATGGACCGGCTCATCCTAATGATACTATAATAATATGCGGATATGTGACATATGTAGGAACAACTTCCATGGAAGTGTGTACAAAGACATATGTGGAGAATCTGGACGGTAGCAGAAAGCTTATCAATACTGCATATCTTGTTATGGTAGCTCTTGATGAAAACGAAAAACCTACACCTGTACCGGGACTTGTTATCGAAAGCTACGAAGAGAAAATAGAATGGGATGCCGCAAAGAAAAGAGCTGAATTAAGAAAGCAGAGAAGGTTGGAAAAATTCTGATTAAATGCTGTCATATATCAAACATGGACGTACAGAGTAATTCTGCTGATTTATTACAGTATTACGTTTATGATAGTTATCCTGACTGAATGTTCAGAAAGAAATATGGAGATAGATGAGCTCTACAATATACTGAATGCTCGTAAAGAATGAGATAGAATGATTAAATTATCTTGAATTCTTCTGAATGATG
>JAEDJV010000021.1 GCA_016296165.1 Oscillospiraceae bacterium
CTGGTGTTGTTGTTTCTTCCGGAGTTGTTGTTTCTCCTGGTGTTGTTGTTTCTTCAGTTGTTGTTGTTTCTTCAGGTACATCTGGATTTGGAACAAGCTTGATTACAACGTTTACGAATTCAGCATCTTTAAGGTTTGTACCTAATGTATTGCCTGATTCAGCTGCGTTCCAAACGATTGTGTTGGTTGAACCTACTGAAAGAACTGAAGGATCAGCTGTAAGTCTTTCAATACCTTCAATAGTTGCTGTAAATCCGTTTTCTGACTGTACATTGAAGTTTGCATCTTCGTAAGCTACTGAAAGAGCAGCCTGAACTGCTTCGCCATCAAGTACGCAAGCCACGTCACCGTTTACAAAATCAACAGCTACATTGTTGCCATCCACATTGAGAACAAACTTACCTGTTACAGACTGAATTGCTTCAGCTGTCATCTTTACAGGAACATTAACAGTCTTTTCTTCTGTAAGTTCAACAGGCTCAGCATCTGTATCACCAATTGTCATTGTTGCATCAAGTGCAGCAACCTCAATTGTACCGTCTACAGCAGTTGGGATGAGTGAAACCTGATCTTCATCAACTACGTCAAGGCTTTCAAATTTGATTTCAAATTTATCGCCAGCCTTTGCATCTGCAGGAAGCTTAACATTGAGAACAAAAAGTTCACTTTCATTTGAACCGAATGTCTTATTTAAAGCATCAGTATTGTTCCAAAGTGCCTTTGAAACAGTCTGTGAACCTGTAAACTCACCAGCTACATCTGAACCCTTATCAATAGATTCAATCTTTGCACCATTTGTTGCTGTGAACTTTGCAAGTACAGTCGCAACATCTGCATTCTTGATGTAAACAGGAAGCTTAACATCTGTTGTTCCAGCCTTAACTGTTTCAGACTTAATTCTAAGATCAACACCGCTTTCAACTACAAGTGTTACTTCTGGTGTAGAAACCGGAAGGATAGATGTCTGATCAGCAAGTGATGTATCAGGATTTGGAAGCTTTACTGTAAATGTATCGCCAGCCTTAGCATCTGCAGGAACTACTACATTAAGTGCTGCAAAGTGTGTAGCTTCTTCAAATGCGATACCTGTCTTGTTTGCTTCACCAGTAGCATTCCAAACAAGGTTTGGCTTATCTTTACTTGATGTGAATTCACTGTTTGCAATTTCAGCACATTCGAATGACTTGAATGTTAATCTTTCATCCATTTCATACTTATACTTTAATCCACTGATAGCAGGGCTTGTAATATCAAGACCAATCTTAACTGTTTCGCCTGGGTTTACGCCCATCTTCTTACCAGCTGGATGCCATTTCCCATCTGTGCCTAACTTTGTGAATGAAAGCTTATAACCGCTATTTACATTATCGTTAAATGCAATTACTTCTTCAAGATCGCTTCCTTCAGTATCAAAAGCATAACCTGGTGTCATATCATGATCTGAAGCCTGAAGCTTTGCAGTATTTATCTTTAATGTATAAGTTGATTCCTTTGATGTTACACTATCATATGGTAATTCAATGTCAATGTATGCAATCTTATAATCATCAAAAGTTTTATCTTCTGCATTTGGATCATTCCAAAGGAACAGTCTTGTGTTGCCTTTGTCAACACCAATTGTAAAATCAGGGATACCAGCACCTCTGATGTTCTTAATAACAGGATTAGCTTCACCTTCAACATTTGAAGTAACTGAAACTTCAACCTTCATAGCTGCGAGCTTAGCAGCATTAATAATTACAGGGATTGATACGTTTTTCTGGCCGTAACCAATTTTAGTAGTACCCTTATTTTCTGCGTTACCTAAACCAATGAGTGGCTTTTCTGAAGCAGCAGATACAATTGCAGCAGGATTTGCTATAAATGCCTGTGAAAGAGCTCCGCCAAATACAGAAGAAGTCATCATTAATGAAGTAACTAATGAAATACCTCTCTTCATCATTCTTTTCCTTTCTGTTTAATCACTCATCTATTTTATCATTTAGTGAATTTAAACCTTTAACTAAATTTTTAAAACCAGTATCCGGCTAAAATGACGCCTTTTCATCAAATACTGATAATAATGCAATCCAAACACCGGTCGACATAACATCATCCGGAGTTTGGAATGCTTAATTACGTTGTTAATTAAATTATCTTAGCGACTTGTAACCGGGAAGATCTCATCAGTAATATCTTCAACAAGTAACTTCTTGAGGAGTACAAGATCATATGCACCAAGTATATCCGGTGAATCAAATTCTGTATTTCCGTCAGCCTGATCAAGGTTACCGTTTACCTGTCCCTGGTGAGTAACAGCTGCTTCTTCTGGGTCAAGCATGTATCTAATCATAGCAACAAGGTCAGCAGCTGACACAGAACCATCATCGTTTACATCGCCCCATAAAGGTGTGTACTTTGTATAGTCATCATCTGCCGGTGGATTAGCTACAACTGTGATAAGACCATCCTGAGCTACTGCTGCAGAATAAACCTTATCAGTTGTTCCGTTTACATAACCAAAAATGATATCTTCATTTCCGTCGCGGCTAATAGGAACAATCTTAACCGGAATCTTGGTATCAGCCTTTACATCCTTTGAAACTGTACCATTAAGTGTAAGTAATTTACCCTCTGTCTTTGCCCAGTACTTTGTAGATTCAAGACCTGTGCACCAAAGTAATGCGATTGTGTTCTTGCCGTCGCCCTTAACTACGTTATAATCGAAGCAGTTGTATTCCTGCTTGTTTACCATAGTTACTTCATCTCCAATGTTTGGAGAAGTTTCAAGTTCAGCAGCTGTTGCATTCGTATTCTTGAGAACAGCTCCTTCGACAACTTCATCAATTGTAATCATTGAAGGATCATACTCAATCGCAAATTCACAACCAGAGAATCCCTGTCCTGCCTCACCGTTAAGCTCAGCAAGATTTACGCTAAGTGAAAACTTTGCGCCTGCTTTACATTCAATCTGATCACCGCTAAGTATAACATCTTCACCAGCAGCAGATACTGAAACACATGTTGCCATTGCTGATGCTGTCATAACTAAAGCGCTTACAGCTGAAATAAACTTTTTAGCCTTCATTTTTTCCCTCCATTTAAATTTTTATATAATCAAAAGAACACCTGTTCCCTTAATATACTCGATACATTAACCTGTGTAATAATTAGTGATTAGATCTTGTCAATCTTCTTTGAAACAAACTGCTTGATTCTTGTAAGATCATCAAGAGCAACTGTACCGCTTCCGTCAACGTCAGCATTATCGAATGCCTGACCTGTAAGTGTAGATTCCTTCAGAATATGAAGTGCAACTACTGAAAGGTCTGTCATATCAACTGCACCGCTAAGGTCTGCATCACCCTTAACTACTGCAGATACTGGCGGTTTAGATTCTGCAGGAGTTGTAGTAGTTGTTTCTTCAGCACCTACCTTAACGCTGCCCTTAACTGTTGTTGGATTTACTATCTTAAGTCCTTCTACAACTGCATCTACTGACGTAGCGTCTTTTCTTGTATTCTTAACTATCTCGATATCTGAAGTACCGTCCTTAAGTGCCTTACAGTTAAGTGTAAGAAGAACACCGTCACTCTTAATCCATGAGTCACTTGTCTTAATCTGACCTGTAGCCCAGAGAACTGATACTGCTCCGCTTGCAATGTTTGTTGCGAGATTAGAGCTGAAACCTTCTACCTGTTTATCAGATGTTTTTGAGATCTGTCCTTCTGTTACTCCGGTAACTTCCATTATTGATGCATCATACTTTACAGCAAAGTCAAGACCTGCAACTCCTGATGACGGTACACCTGTAAGTTCAATATCGATTGTAAATGTTTCTCCAGCCTTTGCACTTGTCGAACCAGCCTTAATTGTGAGGCTGTCTGCTGCTGATACTGATGCCATAGCACCTACTAATGAAGCTGTGCATGCTGTTGCAACGAGGCATGCTGCAATTTTATTGAATTTCATAAAAAATTCCTCCTAGTAAATAAATTTTCTTCAAACTTTCGCATACTAAAAACATAAATATAATCCAAATATAACTGTGAATACAATCCACGATTTTGTACTACTGAAAAAAGTCGTAATACGAGAAACAAATAACATAAATATTCTATTTTCATATAGATTTATTATATTTTATGTTCTGTTTAAAGTCAAGACTATTACAAACTTTTTGTAATTAATGATAAATCAAAATAATCAAAATTGTTTATAATAATCAAAGCTACTTAAATCAAAGATAAAATTTACTCACTTTCTCTACACAATTTAATTATATTTCATTAAAGGGCAAAAGTCAATATATTTCATGAATATTTGGAGGCAACATATAACGTATTTTTATGCTTTTACATGGGATATTTTGTAGGAATTCAACAAGTCTATGATTTTTTTTTGAACACAAGCAATTTGCTGAGAACATAATTGGAAATAAGTATCAATACCTGAGCAAATAATTTAAATATTAATTCGTTAAACTTATAAGGATCCTTTGCTGCTTTGAATAGTCCGTTTTCATAATCCAGTTTGTCAAGTCCCATTAATTCCACGAAAAACTGGCTGAACAGGTCTGCACACAGATACATGATAAGGAGTTCCATAAGAAGTGTTGTTACTCTTGCACCGAAAAACCGAAGTACTTCCATAAATATATTTGCAGCACCTCTCTCCTGACTTTTGAAAACAAATATCCTGTTAGTCACATACGCAAATGTTACTGCTGCTATCCATGAAATAACAGTAGAAACCATTACCGGAGTTTTAAGAACATATGAAGCGAACGCCTGCGTTAAAAATGAAACAACCGTTGTAAGTACTCCAAAGATGATGTAAAGTATAACCGCTTCATATTTCTTATATATATTTTTTAGCATATTCTTTTTCCTTCCTCATTTTATATACAATAAAATGATATCATATTTATTATATTTTTCAACGTTTTTCTGTAAATTCATTAAAATATATACTTTTTCACAATCTCCAATACATCTATTCATCACTTTTACCTGTATATTTTTTCATTTTTCTCTTGAACATATCGCGTTAATGTGATAATATATTGTATATGTAAATATTTTTATTTTTTCAGAGGTAAATATGCTAAACATTATTTTAATCATTTTACTTGTTATATTGTCTGCCATGTTTTCAGGCTGTGAAACCGCATTTTCCACTGTAAACAAAATGAGACTAAAAAATTATGCCTCACAGGGAAATCAAAAAGCAAAAAAGGCACTGGACATAGCAGAATCATTTGACAAAGCTTTGACAGCAATCCTTATTGGAAACAATATAGTAAACATTGCATCTACTTCTATCAGTACTGTTCTTTTTACTGATCTTTTCGGAAACAAGGGTGTTGGTGTTGCTACCGCAGTAATGACTGTTACCGTACTTATTTTCGGTGAGATTCTTCCGAAAACATTTGCCAAGGAAAATTCCGAAAAATGCGCGTTCTTCTTTGCAGGTCCATTATCTGCTCTGATATTTATACTAAGGCCGTTTATATGGTTTTTTTCCATGCTGAAAAATCTGGTTTCAAAACTCTACTCAAGCTCAGAAAAAACACCTTCTGTCACAGAAGATGAACTCAAATTCATTATAGACGAGATTGAAGAAGAAGGTGTTCTTGAAGAATCGGAAAGCGAACTTGTAAGAAGTGCACTTGATTTTGATGAAACAGTAGTAAGTGAGATACTTATACCAAGGGTTAAAGTTATCGGCATCGAAATCAACACACCTGTAGACGAGATACGGGATCTCTTCCTTACTGAGATGTACTCAAGACTTCCTGTATATGAGAAAAATCTCGATAATATTGTAGGAATAATCACTCAAAAGGATTTTTTCCGGATGATTTATGAAAACAAATCAGATATACGAAACATTATACAGAATGTTGTATTTATCTCAGAGTTTAAACTCATTAATGACGCTCTCCATGAAATGCAGCGTTCCAAAACTCATATGTCTGTTGTAATAGACCAGTACGGCGGTACAAAAGGCATTATAACTATGGAAGACATTATAGAAGAACTTGTAGGTGAAATATACGATGAAAATGATGAAGTCGTTTCTCCGCTTACCAAAATATCAGACAATACATACGAAGCTTCAGGAGAGCTTACTATAAGTGATATGCTTGATGAACTTGGATTTCCCGAAGAATCTATTCGTACAAATGCAAATACTGTCGGCGGATGGATTATGGAGCTTACAGGACATATTCCCGAACAGGATGAATTAATACAAAGCAACTGTTTCGAACTTAAAATTTTAGAAATGAATGTTCAGAAAATAGTCCGAATCCAGATAAAAATTATTACTCCTGATTTTTCCGATGATGAAAAATCAGATTTTGAAGATAAATAAAAAAACAGACCTCATTAAAGAGGTCTGTTTTTTATTTATAAATGAATTTGTATTACTTGTTGAGTCTGCCTTCGAGGGCATCAAGTTCTTCCTTGATTTCCTTAGGAAGTCTGTCGCCGAACTGCTTGTAGAATTCACGAAGATCTTCAACTTCGTTCTTCCAGAGGTTCTTATCAACTTCGAGGAGCTTACCAAGTACTTCTGGTGTAACTTCGTCTTCGATACCAGTAAGGTTGAGGTCTTCAGCCTTAGGAAGGAAACCGATAGCTGTTTCTTCAGCGTCAACTGTACCTTCACATCTCTTGATGATCCAGTCGAGAACTCTCATGTTGTCGCCGTAACCAGGCCAGATAAAGTTACCGTCTTCGTCTGTCTTGAACCAGTTTACATTAAAGATCTTTGGAGCCTTGTCACCGAGTAATTCACCCATGTGAATCCAGTGTCCCCAGTAATCAGCCATGTGGTAACCGCAGAATGGCTTCATAGCCATTGGGTCATGTCTGAGAACGCCTACAGCACCTGTAGCAGCAGCTGTTGTTTCAGATGAAACAGCAGAACCGATAAATGTACCGTGATTCCAGCTGAATGACTGATATACGAGTGGAGTTGTCTTTGCACGTCTGCCGCCGAAGATGATAGCTGAGATCGGCACACCGTTTGGATTGTTGAATTCAGGTGAGATACATGGGCAGTTTTCAGCAGGAGCTGTAAATCTTGAGTTTGGATGAGCAAGAGTATTGCCTTCTGCTGTGTATTCAACGCCGTTTACCTTAGCGCCCTTCCACTCTGTAGCATTTACAGGTGGATTCTTGTCAAGCTTCTCCCACCAAACTGTATTGTCATCATTGTTGATAGCAACGTTTGTGAAGATTGTGTTCTTGCTTGTTGAAGCAAGTGCGTTATAGTTAGACTTAGCATTTGTACCCGGAGCAACACCGAAGAATCCGTTTTCAGGGTTGATAGCATAAAGTCTTCCGTCAGCACCCTTTCTCATCCATGCAATATCGTCACCAACTGTGAATACCTTGTATCCATCCTTGATATAACCTTCTGGTGGAATGAGCATAGCGAGGTTTGTCTTACCGCATGCTGATGGGAATGCAGCTGTGATATACTTAACTTCACCGTCTGGTTTCTGAACGCCGAGGATAAGCATGTGCTCAGCCATCCAGTCTTCGTTCTTGCCCTGATATGAAGCGATTCTGAGTGCGAAACACTTCTTGCCGAGGAGAACGTTTCCGCCGTATGCAGAGTTGATTGACCAGATTGTGTTGTCTTCAGGGAACTGGCAGATATATCTCTTTTCAGGATCAACATCAGCCTTTGAGTGGAGACCGCGTACGAAGTCGTTTGATGTATCGCCGAGGTTTTCAAAAGCCTGTTTACCCATTCTTGTCATAATTGCCATGTTGAGTACAACATAGATAGAATCTGTTACTTCAACACCAACCTTAGCAAGTGGTGAACCGATAGGACCCATAGAATAAGGAATGACATACATTGTTCTGCCCTTCATTACTCCATTGTACATTGGTCTGAGCTTAGCGTACATTTCTTCAGGAGCACACCAGTTGTTTGTCGGGCCTGCATCTTCCTTCTTTGATGTACAGATAAATGTTCTGTCTTCTACTCTGGCTACGTCATTAGGGAGAGTTCTGTGATATAAACATCCAGGAAGCTTTTCCTGATTGAGTTCGATCATCTCTCCTGTTGAGATTGCTTCTTTTCTTAATGAATCGAGCTGTTCTTCACTACCGTCAATCCATACAACCTGGTCAGGCTGTGTGAGAGCAACCATTTCATCTACCCACTTTAAAACGTTAGGGTTTTTTGTAAGTGACATATTTATGAATCCTCCTATAATATTTTTGGAACGTATTAAGAAAATTTTTGATGTTCAAAAAACTTCATATACAATTATATTATACTATTCTGCAGTCAAGATGTCAATATAATTTTAGGTCATGAATTAAGTTTGTCAATAGGCATTGTCGCAACTGCGTTAAGTCCTGCATCAGCTGTTATTCCCGCTTTGTAGTTAAAATATCCCTGGCAGGCTATCATGGCGCCATTGTCACCGCATAGTGAAAGAGGCGGCATAAAAAGTTCAAAATTATTTTTCTGACATTCTTCTGTGAGTTTGTTTCTAACTCCCGAATTTGCCGAAACTCCACCTGCAAGAACTATTTTTTTATAACCCAGATCTCTGGCTGCAAGTATTGTTTTGCTGACGAGGATTTCTGATATTGTTCTCTGTACTGCCGCTGCCATATCGTTTGCATTTACTGTTTCGCCTTTCTGTGAAGCATTATGTACTGTATTTATTACTGCAGTCTTAAGGCCTGAAAAGCTGAAATCGTACTGACTTCCCGCAACACGCGGAACCGGAAGTTTATATGCATCCGGATTACCAAGAGAAGAAGCTTTGTCTATATGGACACCGCCCGGATAAGGAAAACCCAGTGCTCTTGCACATTTGTCAAAACATTCGCCGGCAGCATCATCTCTTGTCTTTCCGACTACGCGAAAATCTGTATGAGAGAGAACTTCGATTATATGACTGTGTCCGCCGCTGGCCACAAGGCACAGATAAGGAGGTTCGAGCTCAGGATGTGCTATATAGTTTGAGGCAATATGCCCTGCTATATGATGTACCGGAACCAGCGGTTTTCCAGTTGCCATAGCAAGTCCTTTAGCAAAATTCACACCTACAAGCAGTGCACCTATGAGTCCGGGTGCATATGTTACTGCTATTGCATCTATCTCTTCAAGCGTTTTTCCTGACTTTTCAAGTGCTTCCTTTACTACTCCCAAAATATTTTCACTGTGTCTTCTTGAAGCTATCTCCGGAACAACACCTCCATATTTTTTATGTTCCTCAATCTGTGTTGATATCACAGACGACAAAATATTTGTTCCATTCTCAGAAACGCTTGCTGCTGTTTCATCACATGAACTTTCAATACCAAGTATCAGCATTTATATAATCATACCTTTCGTTTAGTCATAAGAAGTGCGTCCTCTTCAGGATTCCTGTAAAAATTTTTTCTTTTGCCTAATACAGTATAACCGAATTTTTCATACATTTCAATAGCATATTTATTGCTTTCACGTACTTCCAGATCAAATACTGTTACATCATGCGGAAGTATTCCTTCAATATATTTTAAAAGATCTGTACCCAGTCCCATGCCTCTGTATTCCGGTCTGACAGCTATTCTGTTTATATTTGCAGTTTCGAAAACCCATGAAACCGCTGCATATGCAATTATCTCATCTGTCTGCTTTAAAACTGCAACCGGTATTTTTTCCATCAGGCTTTCAAGCGATGATAAAAATGACTTTTCACTCCAGCTGTCATGAAATATCTGAGAATCATATTGATGAAGAACAGCGGCTTCTGATGTAAGAGCCTCCCTGAAAATCACATCAGCCTTTTGCTTCATACCATGTCTCTCCTTTGTTTACGTCAGCAATAAGCGGAATACTTAAAACCGCTGCATTAGTCATTTCTTCAGAAAGAATTTTTCCTGCTTTTTCAGCATCCGCTGTATCTGCTTCCACTATGAGTTCGTCATGTACCTGAAGAATAAGTTTTGCGTTCAGTTTTTCGTCTTCAAGCCGCCTGTAAACCCTCACCATAGCTATCTTAATTATATCGGCTGCTGATCCCTGAACAGGTGTATTCATAGCAATTCTCTTACCCGCAGCCTGGAGAAGTTTGTTGGATGCTTTTAGTTCAGGAACCGCCCTTCTTCTGCCGAACATTGTTGAAACATATCCGTTTTTTCTGGCATTTTCAACTGTTTCATTCATAAAACGCTCAACATCAGGATAATTATTAAGATAACTCTTAATATATCTGTCAGCTTCTGCAACCGATACACCTATGTCCTTTGAAAGTGAAAATGCACCTATACCGTAAATGATACCAAAGTTTACAGCCTTGGCAGCACTTCTCATCGAACTTGTAACCATTATCGGAGGCATGTCAAAAACCTGGGACGCCGTCATAGTATGAATATCTGTTCCGTCGATAAATGCCTGCTGCATATTTTTATCTCCGCACATGTGTGCCATAATACGAAGCTCTATCTGACTGTAATCGGCGTCGAGAAGAATTTTCCCTTCATCAGCAGTAAAAAATTTTCTCATTCTGCTGCCAAGTTCTGTTCTTACCGGAATATTCTGCATATTAGGTTCCGTAGACGATATACGTCCTGTCCTTGTTTCTGTCTGCTTAAATACGCTGTGGATCCTTCCGTCTTCTGAAACAGTTTTAAGAAGTCCTTCGACATAAGTTGAGTTAAGTTTCGTAAGCTGTCTGTATTTTAAAATATGATCGATAATCGGGTGCATAGGCCTTAATTCCTCAAGAACTTCTGCATTTGTCGAATAGCCACTCTTTGTTTTTTTCTTTGCCGGAAGTCCCAGATCACTGAAGAGTATTTCCCCAAGCTGTTTCGGTGACGATATATTGAATTCTCTTCCGGCAAGATTGTATATCTCTTTCTGACAGCTGTCTATATCTTCAGACAGACCTGCACCAAAACTCTTTACTCCCTCCGTATCAGTTTTAACACCTGTAACCTCCATTGAGGCAAGTACTTCGGTAAGAGGCTGTTCAATATTGTAAAGCAGATTATCCATACCCTGTTCCTGTATTTTTGAAGAAAGAACACTGCACAGAGCATAAAGGCCTTTCAGATCATGGTATTCATCTTCTTCATTTACAGAAATTCCGTATGAAGCGCAAAGCTTGTTAATCTCATAATCTGTCGCTAATGAATCAAGAAGATATGCTGCTATCTGAACATCAAATTTGACTTTTTTCAGTTTATATCCGTTTTCGAAGGCAAATCTGTAGGCAGGTTTTGCAGAAAAAGTATTTTTTTCGGAATCTGAGTTCATAAATTCAAGAATAAGATCTTTTTCATCTGACTTGTAAACAATGTTTTGAGACAGTACAGCAATGCTGTTATTTTCAGGATTGAACAGGAAAAATACTTCACCTGATTTAATTTTTTCAAGTGTTTCTCTATCCAGCTCTGTTACAGAAATTATTTCCGGAAGTGTTATTTCTTCTTTATGTTCAGGAGATTCATCAGGATTTCTGACTGCAGCCGGTTTAAGATTAAGCCTTTCAAGAAGTTTGAACATTTCAAGTTCTGTAAGAAGTTCACTTACTTCATTTTCATTAACCACACCTGGTCTGTAATTTTCAATATTATCATCGACAGGGGCATTTTTCACTATGGTTGCCAGCCATTTGCTCTGCTCTGCATCTCCTCTGCCGGTCATTAATTTGTTATATACTGACTTCGTAAGTGAAGCCGTTTCAAGTGAATCATAGAGGTTTTCTATTGTTTTATATTCTTTAATAAGACCGGACGCAGTCTTCTCTCCGATACCTGAAACTCCTGAAATATTGTCGGAGCTATCCCCCATAAGTGCTTTAAGATCTATAAGATTAACAGGTTCAAAACCATACTTGTCCAGAAATAATTTTTCATCATACTCTATAGTTTCCTTGTTTGTAACAAGACGAATATGAACATTATCATTTATAAGCTGGAGACTGTCACGATCACCTGTGAGAACTATGCACACATTTTCTGTTTTTGTGCACATCTCAGCCATCGTACCCAGAATATCGTCAGCTTCAAAACCTTCACATTCAACTATTCTTATTCCAAGCCCTTTAAGAAGCTGTTTTACAAGAGGCAGCTGCATGGCCAGTTCTTCAGGCATACCTTTTCTGTTCGCCTTATATGAAGCCACTGCCTTATGCCTAAACGTAGGTGATTTAAGGTCAAACGCAACCGCTACCCCGTCCGGTTTAACTATATCCATTTCCTTAAGATAAATATTCATAAATCCTGTTATTGCGTTTGTAAAAACACCTTTTTTATTTGACAGTAATTTTATACCGTAATAAGCACGATTCAATATGCTGTTTCCGTCAATAGCAAGTAATTTCATTATGACGTTCCTCCTTTTTGTATAACGAACTCTGTATTTATTATTATATCAGATTTGAAGGCAAATGACTATCGTTTTTTGCAAATACCTGAAAAAGACTATTAATTTCTTCTGATTTATGATAAAATAGTATTTGTAAATTAAACTGAATGAGAGCGAAGAAAATGAATTATATTAATATCAGAAACGTAAAAATCAAAAAAACTGCTATGCTCGCACCGATGGCAGGAGTAGCTGACAGAGCATACAGGATACTGAACAGGGAATTTGGCGCATCGTACACAGTCAGCGAACTCATATCTGCCAAAGGACTGTGCTACAATGACAAAAAAACTGAAGAACTCTGCAAAATAACCGAAAAAGAACGGCCATGCGCACTTCAGCTTTTTGGGAGTGAACCTGAATTCATAGCAAAAGCCGTAAAAATATGCAGCCAGTACAAACCTGATATCATAGATCTGAACATGGGCTGTCCGGTACCTAAAGTTGCCGGAAACGGCTCCGGTGCAGCACTTATGAAGGATACTGAACTTGCCGCTTCAATAGTTCGTGCTGCCGTTGAAGTCTCAGACGTACCGGTTACAGTAAAGATACGCAAAGGCTGGGATGAAAATAATATCAACGCTGTTGAATTTGCCGTTGCTATGGAAGAAGCCGGAGCATCTGCAATTGCCGTTCACGGAAGAACACGTAACCAGATGTACAGCGGAAAATCAGATTCTGACATAATAAAAGAAGTCAAAAAAAATGTTTCTGTTCCGGTTATAGGAAACGGTGACGTTGCCTCACTTGAAGACTGTCTCAGAATGTATGAATACACAGGCTGCGATCTTGTAATGATAGGACGTGCAACTTACGGAAATCCATGGATATTTAAAGAGATAGACGATTATTTTGAGGGAAGAACATTTACTCCCCCTGATCTTGACACACGACTTGAAACAATGCTCTATCATATGAGACTCGCTCTTTCTGACAAGCCTGAACACATAGCAGTACAGGAAGCACGCAAACACGCAGCATGGTATCTTACAGGCATGTATGGGGCAGCTTCATTCAGGGCTAAATGCTATAGTCTTTCAAGTTATGATGACGCAGTCAGACTCACAGAGGAATTCAGGGAACTACAGCTAAGGAACGTACCAAAATGAAACGAATAACTATTAATCTTCATGATATGCCGCTTACACAGGCGCAGCGTGAAATGAACCGGTTACTTAAAACATGTCCAAAGGATACAGACGAGATTGAAGTAATACACGGATACCACAACGGAGACAGGATACTAAGATATATCCGTTCAGAATTAAAGCATCCTAGAATAAATAAAAAAATTCTCGGACTCAACAACGGTGTAACCATTATCGAACTAAAAAAATAAATCAGAAAACTTCTAGTTCTCTGATTTATTTTTTTTGTTTTTAAGCGTTTTATTAACAAATTCAGGCATCCTTCTGGAGTACATAATTTTCTGTTCACCGTAAAGTCCTGTATCTCCGGAAACAAGATATGATATACCGCATACAAGAGCAAAATACGGAACGGCCTCAATTCCAAAGAGTTCAATGCTCATAAGAAGTGACGCCATAGGACAGTTGGTTGCACCGCAGAAAAGTGCAATAAGCCCGATTCCCGCACCAAATGAAAAATTTATCCCGAAAAATTCAGAAAATGAACTTCCAAAAGTAGCACCAACAAAAAATGCCGGAATAATCTCTCCTCCCTTAAATCCGCATCCAAGAGTAACCGCAGTAAACAGCAGTTTTACTATGCAGAGATAAAATGCAGACCTTACAACAAAGCTCTCAGCAATTACTTCTCCTCCTGCGCCGTTAAACTTCTGCCCTCCGGAAACAAGGGTCATAACAATTATGATACATGAACCTGCCAGAACCCTAAGGTATCTGTTTTTAATATAACCCTGAAAAATGTGCTTTATCCGGTGAATCACAAAACAAAAAAATCTGCTCATCAGTCCGCATATTACAGCAAATGAAACCACCTTCAGTATAGTTATCTCCTGAAGTTCAGGAACTATCCTTATACTGAATGAAGTAGGTTCAACTCCAAGAGCTGTTGATATCTGAAAAGCAGTTACAGACGAAACAACACATGGAATTATGGCACTGTAATGCATAATACCAACACTGATTACTTCTATAGCGAAAACCGACGCAGTAACAGGAGTACCAAAAAGTGCTGCAAAGCAGGCACTCATACCACTCATTACCAGAATCTTCTGTTCTTTCTCATTGAGTTTAAGGAGTCTTCCGCCTGAAGCGGCCATACTTCCGCCTATCTGAAGTGCAGCACCCTCACGCCCTGAAGAACCTCCAAGAAAATGAGTGATAACTGTACTTACAAATATAAGTACAGATGTACGAAAAGGAAGATGTTCATTTTCTCTGACTGCAAGTATAACAGCATTGGTTCCCTTATCATTTATCATACCGGCTTTACTGTATAGCTTTACTATGGCAAGACCGCCAAGAGGCAGTAAAAAAATAATCCAGCTGTTCTCTGCACGAATTCCTGTAAGAAAATGTATTGCATAATGAAAAGCGACACCTGTGATACCCACTGCACCGCCTATCACAGTTCCAGCCAGAAGCCATATTACAAGTACTTTAAGAGATGACCATGTATCACTGAAATAATTTTTTATTTTTTCTGAATAATTATACATAATACATCACAGCCCTGCAATAGTGAAAACTTCATGCTCATTAAAATTTTCTCTGACCCACTCATCAAGTTCAATCAGAGCTTCCTTTACACTTTCTTCATAATCTCCGGATTTTTCAAGAATGCGTGACCACATTTCTTCATTTACTTCAACTGTCCCATACAGATCAATATCCGGAATAACCTCACAAAAGAAATCTTCAAGTCCGGAATCATACCAGACATCATCGTGTATCAGGATTGAATCATCAAGCCAGAATTCTTCGTTAAATCCACCCCGCTGGAATTCATAGTAACAGGTTCCTTTTCTTTCATCAGGTGTACAGAAATATTTCATACAAACTTCCCCCGCTTAAAATCAGATTGACATAAAAAAATCTATATAGTATAATAATAACGAAAACACCACCTTAAACGGTAGTGTACACTATAAGATTATACTTCATCATACGGTTTTTGTCAATCGGCGCATTAAACTGTACAGATAATGAAAGGCAGATTATTATTATGATAAGACACATAGTTATGTTCTCTCTCCTTGACGAAGCTGAAGGAAGAACAAAAGAGGAAAACCTTGCAGAAGCTGCAAAAAGAGCTGAAACACTCAGAACAAAAATTCCGTCACTAAAGAACTACAGCGTTGTAACGAATTCACCTGAAGCGGACACCACAAACTATGACATCGCGCTTATATGTGATTTTGATGACATGAACGGACTTAACGAATACCAGAACCATCCTGATCACAAGGAATTCGGAAAATTCATCTGTGATGTAAGAAAAAGTCGTGCATGCATAGACTTTGAAATGTAAACTAAAAAATTTTTCATTTACTATTAAAAACACCTCTTCATCAAAGTGCTTTTGGTGAAGAGGTGTTTTATTAATACCGTTTATATCTGTTTTTCCGTAATTTTCTTTCGGTTTCTTACAGAACTGAATATGAAAGCAAGAAACAATGCCGATACATATACAATGGTTACTACAAACGAAATAATCTGTATTACCGTACTCCTGTACTGAACTTTTATCTCTCCGGATGTCACTTCTTCCAGTGAAACCCGTACATAACCCTTGTCAGATATTGATACAGGCAGAGGGTTCCCTTTTTCATCTTCTGCATAATAACCCTTGTTCCATATCAAAGGTACATCTGCATACATATGCTCACCACCATCAAGCTTAAAGGAAAGTTCATCTTTTTCTCTTATAAAATCAACTTCATATCTGCTGTCAATTCTGCATACAGAGATATCTTCTTTAGCACTGTCAATATTATCAAGGAATTTTTGGGGCATCCATTCTCCCATTCCTACACTCTGGGTATTTTCTATTCTCTGAAAATGATCATCATCATATTTTATTCTGTTGGTTCCGACAACACTCTTGTGTCCGCATACACTTACAGTCATCATAATCAGAACTGCTATAGCGCCTATTTCACAGGAACCTGTAAATCTTAGGATATTATAAAGATAGATACTTCCGGCAATGGCAGCCAGTGCATTTGAAAACATATACAGTCTCCATGGAAACTGTATAAACTCTCCTGAAGTACCAAGAAGCTCCCATACTTTTACTGTCGAAACAAGAGGTAACAGGAGTATTGCAATAATGCTCAGTACATCTGCAAATTTCATGGAATCCGGCTTCTGTCCGTTTTCGCTGCACATATTTTTATATACTTTTGAATTCTTAGGTATAAACATTCTTAATGAAACCAGTACAACAACAATTGCCGCAGTACCTTTGATAGACTCTCCGCTGAACATTTTCCAGAATTCGACACACTGATTGACAGGATGGAAAAAATTATGTTTAACTCCAAAATCTGCGGAACCAAGCATTTCAAAAAGCGGCAGCCAGTAGAACATTGTAACAGCAGCTGCAGAAACAGCCGTCAAAGCAAGACGAATTATCTTCTTAACGTTCATGTGTTTTATGAATACTATTGTCAGAATCACGCATAATCCAAGGAGAACAGCAGTTGAAATCGTATGCGTAAGAATAACGCATACAAATCCCAGTCCAAGTATGTAAGGTTTTTTAAAATCTCTGAAAAGCATGTCGTACATACCCAGGATTATTACAGGAATGAAGGCAGCAGCTGTCGCCTCTCCGATTGCCATTCTTGTATAAATTGTATCTATACGGTAATTACATAAAAGAAATGCACATGCAGCAATTGTGCCTGCATATTCACTTTTAGTTATGCTTTTTGCACAGATAAATGCTGATGCATAAACAGCAGCATTGATAAGTACAATATGTATATTCATGCATTGATTTACTCCCACACCGATACACCTTAGCAGAGCAGGAATATATATCATAAGATCCGGATATGCCGCTGAACTTGCATAACCGGCCCCGCCAAAGAAAAGATAATCTATACCGCCGCAGAAAAATTCACCGTTTTTTATCTTCTGCGCAAGAGCCTCTATTCTCAGATAATGATAACTTGAATCATGTCCTGTAACTCCTGTATCAAAAGGAAACAAAAACATGGATGCAAAATAAACAGCCAGAACAGCGCAAATCAAACATATTATTTTGTCTGTATTAAACCATTGTGCTGTATCATTACTGTTCTCAACAGAACTGACTTTATTTTCTGCTTTTACTGATGCGGATTTTGGATTTGTATTTCCTTTATTCTTCGCCACTTTTTTCACTCCTGAAATATTATTATGCGTAAAAACACAATTCAGATTATATCACTTTTAACCGTATTTGTCAATTTTAAGGCAGAAAAAGCAGTTCAATTAACGCACTAATTCTTGACTTTTATTGTTATTCTTGATATAATTAATCTATATATATTATTTCTAATAATCAATTTTTCACAAGAGGTGACAACACTTGGCAATCAGATTAGGAGGCGGAATAAGTAATTCGCCTGAAAATTCTGCAGTGGCTGCAGGTTCCGCACCTGTGCCGCAAACTACAAATACTCCTGCACCTGCAGATTTTACAAGATATATAGGATATGATGACAAAGAAAGTTTTGAAACTATACTGACAGATATATATATTAGTACAAAGAAAAATGGTATGTTCTTTGACAGGACAATACCTAATCCAGCCAGTCCTGAAGTTTCAAAAATATCCGAAACTGCAGATATACCTAATGAACCGAACAAAGAGACTATCCGCAGCATTCTAAACAGTCTTCAGTCAGCATCGCTGCTTGATCTCAGTAAGATAGGCTCTAAGAAAACAACTGACGAAGCTGCCCAACTGATAGAATCAGTACTTGAAGATTTAAAATCAGGACAGACTTCTCCGAATTCAATAAAAAATGCTTTAATAAAATTCATATGCTGGCTCATCAGATACTCAACCTTTGAATTGCAGAATATACTCTACATCGGACAAATTTCCAAACACGAAGTCATGTGGCTGTATCTTCTCAGTCTCCTGGGATGTAAAGTAACTTATGTAAACTATACAAGTGAACAGAGCTATCTGGAAGGCGACAAATCAGGAAAATACTCTAATCTTGTCAAAGGCTCCGTATTTACTCCGCTTTCTCTTAATTTAGGACGGATAAACGTTGCCGAATACACTCAGAAGGCACAGGCAAAGGAACAGCTCAATGCAATTACTGCAGCTTCATCTCCGGTTATGCTCAAGTACCTTACTACAGAACACGAATATATATCAAAAGATATTCTGTCCACACTTGACTTAAGACAGGCTAAGATGCTGTGTACCGATACTACTATTCCGCTTTATTTTACAGCATATGTAGGATATGATGAAGAATCTCAGTACAACAACATGCTGTTCAGTATGAAAGAAGAACTCACTTCGCAGAAGAAACAGTTTATTCTTATTGAGGAACTGAGAAAACCGTCCTACGAAGAAGCAGGCGATTATTATTCCATACAGAAAACAAATGACGCCTCCATGCTGAGCAAATTTGCCTCGATGCTAAGTATAAGAGACAATATCGGCCGTACTGTACTGGTTCAGAAAGCGTTTATAGATACAATAAACCGAATCCAGACAAACAATCTGTACAACACAGCAGTTCAGCTTGCCGTATGGTTTAAAAAGATTACATCACAGTTCGATTTTTTCCAGAGTGATATACCGATGATTGTCTATTACGGAAACATAACCGCTGTAGAGATGTACTTCCTTGGCATGATGTCCAGATCAGGAATAGACGTATTTTATTTTAATCCTGACAAATCAATTCTTCCGCTTATAAATCAACTAAATATTCCCGATCTTCAGGTAATTGAGAGAAAAGAATCAAAATCATCCGGAAAGTTTCCGGACAGGATGATAAAAACCACACTTGCTACGAATGCATATAACGCCGAAAAATCTCTGGATTCCATTCTGTACAATGACAACACAATGTTTAGAACACATCAGTTCAGCGTTTCCAGAAATCAGACTCTCAGAACAACATATGAAGAACTGGGAATCATGTGGCATCAGCAGTCTATGTTCAGAACGGGATTTGACAGCAAAAACGACTACGTAATTGTTCCGAACCTGTTTGCAAAGATTAGTGGTGTACCAAAAGGCGATATTCAGGCATACTACAAGGACATAGCATTCAAGCTTTCTCCTATGTCAGTATATTTTTCAAAAATACCTTTCTTCAAACCTGTATCTTCCATATCACGCGATGTGGCAAATCAGTTCTGCAGAGGTAAAAAAATTGACATAGAAGCACTGAAAACTTCCCAGTTAAACAAATATAACTACATGAATGACAGCATGCAGTACCTGATATACAGCAAGATGCAGGAAGTAATCGATAGTGGATTCATAACAGTACCTGACTCTGATATTGTACCTCTGGTTATGACTACAGTATTCAATATTCCAAACAATCTTCTTCAGATACTTCAGAGATTTGATTTCACAAAGGATGTACCTAAGATAGTTATTGTATCATCGGGCAAGACAACTTTTGAAGCTTTTGAGTGTATCCTTCTTGTACTATTTAACCTGATTGGATTTGACATCATAGTATATACGCCTACAGGTTATAAAAATCTGGAATCATTTATCCGGCCTGAGGCTTTTCAGGAATTCAATATGGGAGATTTTGAATACAAATTTGTTCCTCAGTCTTTAAGAATACCAAAAGAAATACCACAGGAAAAAGTGTCGTTTTTTGACAGAATATTCAAAGGGAAAAAATAAGAATTTTCCTTTTAATATATTCATGTATAAGCAGCCGGATACATGGATCTATACAAACATTTTACGGCTGAGAAATGGAGATATTAACAATGGCATTAAAATTCACACCAAGCGCAGAAGCAGCAAATCAGGAAGCAGCAGCATTAACACCAGTTGCAGAAGCAACTCCGGTTCCTGATATAGCAGCACAGGTTGAACCTGAATTCAATATTACAGTTGCAAAGGCAGAGATGCAGCAGCAGATTCTTAACTCAGATGAAATAGACAGGCTCACATCACAGATAGACGTAAGCAATCCAAACAGTATCGTAACATTTGGCGGTCCGGTAGCCGAAGAAATATCAAGAGCTTCTGATCAGGTTCTTAACTCCATGAACATCAACCAGATTGATGATTCTGGTAAACTCTTAAAGAGCCTTGCTGATGTAATGGAAAAATTCGATAGTAAAGAACTTGCAGCCGAAGAAAAGGGGCTGAAAAAGTTATTCAGCAATGCTAAAAAGGAACTTGATAAGATTCTCGGCAAATACCATACAATGGGTGAAGATGTAGATAAGATTTATGTTCAGCTCAAAGGATACGAAAAGGAAATTGGCGAAGCAAACGTAAAACTTGACAAGATGTTCAATGCAAACCTGAACTACTATCAGGAACTCCTCAAATATATTATGGCAGGTGAACAGGGCGTTAAGGAAATAGACGCATATATAGAAGAATATCAGAAGAAGGTTGACGCAAATCCTGAAGACGGTACTCTTCGTATGGATCTCAACAATCTTGTTCAGGTCAGAGAAATTCTTGATCAGCGAGTTATGGATCTTAGAGTTGCCGAGAACGTAGCACTCCAGACTATCCCAATGCTCAAAACCATGGAATATTCTAACCTTAACCTCATAAGAAAAATTAATTCAGCATTTATTATCACTATGCCTGTATTCAAGCAGTCACTTGCTCAGGCTATCATGCTCAAGAGACAGCGTGTACAGGCTGAAGCAATGAGTGCTCTCGATGCAAAAACAAATGAACTTCTTATCAAGAATGCTGAAAATACTGTAGCACAGTCCAAGATGACAGCTCAGTTAGCCTCCGGAACATCAATTCAGGTTGAAACACTTGAAAAGACATGGAATACAATCGTTAAAGGTATCGAAGAAACAAAACAGATTCAGGAACAGGCAAGAATCAAACGTATTGAAGATACTCAGAAACTTGAAGCTCTCAAGAATGACTTCAAAGCAAAAATGCACACAATGTAATTTTTTATAAAATGTCAAATTATTATGCCACAAGGATATTTCTTTGTGGCATTTTTTGGTTCAAAATTACCTCTTAGGGCGAAAATCATACCTCTTAGGGCGAAACTATTGTTTTTACTCTGCTGATTATATATAATATAAATGCAAAATAAATTTAAAAAAAACGGAGAGAAAAACATGAAAAAAATCATTTCAATTATCACAGCAGCAGGAGTAATTTCAGCAATAGGAGCCGCAACTATTATGCACTCAAAAGCGAATGTTAAAATGGAAAAAACGAGTTTTACAGTTACGTCGGACCGAACCAGAACACCGTCAGCACACTGTAAAAATGCAGACGGTTCCGGTGTCGGCAGAGAATACTCCACTTCCGACAGTTTTTGTATATGTAAAAGTGCCAAAGGAAATATGAGTTATCTTTCCTATGATGGAATACCTGCTTACTGCATTGGCAGACATAATCAGAACGCCCCGTTATCCGCTACAGAAGTAATAAAATACACTGATATACCATATGATTCTGAACAATACGGCGCAGTATTCAGAATAGCCTCTGCCGGCGCAAGTACTGGTACAACAGAATACGGCTTAAACGAAAACGATCTGTACTACGTTACACAATGTGCTCTGCGAAGTTATCTGTATAACTTACCTTTAGAATATTTTGCCTTTTTCAATCCTGATGGATCTTACAATGAGAGTATGACTTTAGAATACAGAAGATTGCTAAACGCTGTAAATGAACCTTCCATCCCTGAATTTTACACTATAAGTACAGATGACAGCTTAGCATATACAGAACAGATTATAATTGACAATCGTCCGTACTTACGATACGGCCCATATTCAGTATATAGTCCGGAAACAGAAATAACAAACTATACTGTAAAAACTGATAATAACGACAACGCACATATTTCTGTAAGTGAAGATATTTTTTCTGATTCAGATTACTACGAATTCAATTCGAATGAAGCCTTCTATATTTTCATTGACTCCGCTTATCAGGATGAAATAAATGTCTCTGTCAACTCAGATATTTACAGAAAAAAATGTGAACCAGTCGTATTTGTTTCAAACAATGACACAATTCAGGATATATTTCAGATAAAATTAACGGATACCAATGAACATCTGTCCTGCGAACTCAAATTGCAGAACAGGGACAATACAGGTGATGTTCAGCTCAACAAAAAGTTTATTGCTGACGGAACAGATATATACGATATAGCCCTCATTGAACAGCCTCGTTTTTCCATTAAAAGCGAAAACGGCCTTTATATAAACGGAGTACAGACGAGTGAAAAGATAATATTCGATCATTTTAGTGAAGAACCTGTATTGTTTTCACTTAACGCTGACTCTACCTTATCTGTATCAGGTCTCCCTACAGGAAATTATTTCATCTGTGAAGTGGAAGGTGCTGAAGGCTATACAGCAGAGCTGCCTGAAATACTTGTCAATAACACTCCTGAACTTAACACCTGTGAAATAATTAATGTATCCGAAACCACCCCTGTTATTACAACAACTGAAGTTACAACAACCGAAACCACAACAGAAACTACTACAGATACTACTACAGATACTACAACTGAGATTACAACATCTCCGAATATATCCACCTTTACTATTACAGAATCATCCTTTATGACTGAAATAACAACTCCTGAAGAAACGACTGTGACTACATTTTCAACAACTCCGGAAACAACTGTGGAAACGACCTGCACTACAACAGTTTCAAAATCTGTTTCAACAACCAGAATTACCCCTTCAAAACCAAAACTGCCTTCTGCACCAAAAACAGGCGAATCCGGATACACAATATATGTTCTTATTATGTCTCTGTCATCATCTGCAGTTATCGCATTAAAAACATTAAAGAAAATATAAAACAATACGCATTGCCTCTAAAAGTGCAATGCGTATTATCTTTTCCTGTCAATAAAAGTTATTAATATACTTTGAATTATATAAAAAATTATATAGCCCGCTACTGTACCAACTGTATTGTTAAAAAGATCATCAAATTCAAACAAACCACGACGTGTAATATACTGAACCGTTTCAATCGAAAGTGAAAAAAGAAATCCCATTAAACCGACAACAAATACCGACCTCATTTTTTTATAAATAAAAGGCAAAAGAAAACCAAAAGGCACCGTCATCAGTATGTTATATAATATCTGAGTAAAATAAAATGAGTTATTTTCTTCAATCAAGAGATAATATGATCTGAACGGCACCATATCAATTCTCTTTTCACCGGGTTCTCTGTTAAAAAGCGTTATATACAACACAATAGCCAGATAAATTAAAAATAAAATTTTGAAAAAAGATTTCAAGCTATTCTTTTCTTTGTTTTTCCGCATCAGATACTCCTAAAAATATCATCTATGACTTCAGCGATTCCTTCGCTGTCGTTATCCGGAGCTATACGGTCTGCTACCTCTTTTATTCTGTCACAGCCATTGCTCATGGCCACACCAAGCCCTGCATATTCAATCATAGAAATATCATTGAATCCATCTCCGAATGCAACTGTTTCCGATTGTTTAATTCCTATTCTGGATATGAGCTCAGCTATAGCAGCCGCCTTATCAAGTCCCTGAGGCACTATCTCTATGAAAAACGGCTCAGAACGAAATACATTAGCGTTTTCACCTATCTTTTCCTTTATCTCGGTTTCAATCTTCCCGAGATAATCTCCGTCACCAAGCAAAAGACATTTTACAGGAGGTGTCTCTATAGCGTCATATACACATGGAACTTTTTCTACATCCATTTTATTTATTCTGGATTCAATAAGGAGATACGGGTTATCATCTGTTTCAGAAAGGATGTTATCACCCTTGTATGTTATCATCTCAATACCATATTCTTTTGATAATTCGTATGCCTTCTTTACAACATCCATTGATAATGTATTGGAGTAAACTACGTCCTTTGTCTGATAATTAATTATATTACAGCCGTTAAAAGGCATAATATAACCACCGAATTTTTCAAGTTCCAGTTCTTCTGCGTAAGGAATAACTCCTTTTGAAGGTCTTCCTGAAGCAATAGCAAGCTTTATTCCCTGCTCCTGAATTCTCATAAGAGATTTCTTAGTCAATGGAGTGATTTTTTTTTCTGAATTAACCAGTGTTCCATCAATATCAAGAAATACGATCTTTTTCATATCCATATATACCAACCCTTAATAAATAATCATCTAATACAAAAAGAAGCTTTATGAAAATTCATAAAGCTTCTTATGGGCCAACAGGGACTCGAACCCCGGACCAACCGGTTATGAGCCGGTTGCTCTAACCAACTGAGCTATTGGCCCTTATATAATCTTGTTTAAAAAAATTAAACAATGACCCGTACGAGACTCGAACTCGTGATGCCGCCGTGAGAGGGCGGAGTCTTAACCGCTTGACCAACGGGCCGTACTAAAGTCTATGTTTAGTTAAAAATGCACCATCGGGGGCTCGAACCCAGGACCCACTGATTAAGAGTCAGTTGCTC
>JAEDJV010000140.1 GCA_016296165.1 Oscillospiraceae bacterium
AAGTAGGTTTTTAGCTGTTATGCTGGCATTGGCATCAGCAGGAGTAACAGTCGGAAACAGCAGAGTATCAGCACTTGATTACGAAAGTGTATTAAATGACAATATGAATGAGCTTCAGAACTGTATTGTCGATTATATTTTTATTAAAAATTATATATCGGGAAACATTTACTTAAGCGAAAAGTATATTGAAAAACTTGATTATAATTCTGACGGAATGGTAAATATTCTCGATTCGTCAAGAGTTAAGAGAAGGATACTTGAGCTTTCTGCTAAAGAAAATAATCCGGATGTAACAACAGTTTCAGAAACTACCGTTCCGGTACAGGAAACAACAGTGACATCAGAAACAACATCAGCAGCTACATCTCAGGTTACTACAACCAATGTAGTTATAACCACAACAGATTTTTCATTTAAAACAGGAGACTATGTATACTATAGTGGAGATGCACATTATTCAGCAAGCGGAAACGGAGATAAAATTAATGTTTCCGGTATTTTCAAGATAGCAGGCATTCTTGCTGATTCTGTATATCCATATACTGTTCAGCTTGAAAATGTCGGCTGGGTTGCCAGAAAAGATGTACAGCCTGTAACTACTGCTGCGACCACTACAACAGTTCCGGTTACTTCAACTACACAGGCTGTTTCTGTAACTACTGCACCAGCTGTAACGACGGTACCGGTAACAACAACATCTGCACCACCAACAACAACCAGTCCTGCAGTCAGTCTTAAGACAGGCGATACTGTTGCATACAGCGGAAATGCACATGCAACAGCATCAGGGAACGGAAAAGTTGTAAATGTATCAGGAATATTTATCATAGCTGATATTCTTGCAGATGCAACGAAACCATATACTGTACAGCTTCAGAATACAGGATGGGTGTCATACAAAGAGCTTACAGGCAAAAATCAGCCGATTGTTACGACAAAACCTGAAGGAAATCAATTTGACGGCAATACATACAGAATAAAAAATTCTTCCAGCGGAAAATACATCACAGTACTTGGTGTCAGTGACAAATCAAATGTATGCCAGTTCTCATTAAAATCAGATCTCTCACAGCAGTTTAAGGTGTCATCGTATTTTTCGGACACAACATTCAGATTTGTTTCTCTTTGCTCGGATAAGGGAAAAGTCCTCGACATAGTAAGAAAAGGTGAAGAAATAACAGATGGATGCAATGTTCAGCTCTATGATTCGGTGGATCCGAATGCACAGACCTGGAAAATAGAATCAGCAGGAAACGGAAAATACAAAATTCTCTCAGCTAAAAATACAAAGATGGCACTTACTGTCAATGGTTCAGAAGACGGCTCTTTAACAGGAAAAGGCTCTGATTCAGCAGGTAATATCTATCTTTCAGAATTCAAAAACAGTGAAAATCAACTCTGGATACTTGAAAAAGTAAATTAAACTAAAAACAAGGTGTGCATTTGACTGCACACCTTGTTTTTTTAATTTTCTTTAAGTACTTCAGTAAGTAGCTTTGCTACATATTCAGTTGTGAACATCTGGCATTCTTTTATTGTGTAAGCCATTCTCTGTACAGGATCCATCTTTCCGTTTTCATCGCTGAAATCCTTAGCACGTTCAAGCATTGTTTCAGCCTGAGATTTCATAATCTCTTCGGAGAGTTTTGAAGAAAGAGCTTTAATCTCTTCTTCAGACCATACTTTACGTTTTTTAAACATGAATTATTTCCTCCAGTTAATTAATCTGATACGCATTATTTTATCAGTAAATATTTACTGACATAATTATAACATAAAACGGTTAATATGACAAGTGAATTTATTTCAAACTTGATTTTAGCTGGTTTTTATGGTATAATTAATTAGTTTTTTAAACTTTGATATAAGTACAATTGATGAGAAAATGGTGGTATAGATATGCTTTTAAGCATGACAAATGTAAACAAGTTCTATAACGGCAATCAGATTCTTAAGGATGTAAATCTTACTATTGATGAAAATGACCGTATAGGACTTATAGGAATAAACGGATGCGGAAAAACAACGCTTCTTCGCCTTATTACCGGAAAAGAAGACCCGGACAGATTTACGGAAGAAGACGGGATAATATCATTTGCTTCCAAGACAAATATCGGTTACCTCGAACAGATGGGTGCGCTTGATAATGAAAATACTGTTATTGAGGAAATGAAGAGTGTTTTTTCAGAACTTATCACTATATCAGAGCGCATGAAGGAGATTGAGAAGCTCATGGCTGAAAATCCATCGGATTATGACAGCCTCTCTGAAGAGTATTCACGCATCTCGGCATACTATGAGGCCCATGACGGATATATAATAAAAGTAAAGATAAAGACAATTCTCAACGGTATGGGATTTTCAGAGGACCTTTTTGACAGGGTGATTTCCAGCTTTTCCGGAGGAGAGAAAACAAGACTTGCCATAGCTAAACTCCTTCTTGAAAATCCAAACCTTCTTATCCTTGACGAACCTACAAACCACCTTGATTTCAGAACAGTAATGTGGCTTGAAGATTATCTTAAGGATTACAAGGGTGCACTTCTCATAGTTTCTCACGACAGATATTTTCTTGACAAAACAGTCACTTCAGTCTGTGAGATAGAAAATGCCGTTCTGACGCGTTACAAGGGAAATTACTCATGTTTTACGAAACTTAAGGAAGAAGCTGTTACAAGGCAGCAAAAAGAATATGATCTTCAGCAGAAGGAAATAGCTAAGATGGAAGACTACGTTGCAAGAAATCTTGTACGAGCCTCCACATCAAAGAGTGCAAAGAGTCGTTTGAAAGCACTTGAAAAAATGGAAAGAATAGAAAAGCCGAATACTTATCACAAGGCTGCGAAACTTGATTTTACTTTTGGAATAGATCCTCCTCAGGAAGTGCTTAAGGTAAAAGATATAGATATTTCTGTAGGATTTGGCGATGAGAGAAAAACTCTGGTTGACAATCTTTCATTTGAGGTACGCAGGGGAGAGAAACTTGCAATCATAGGTGACAACGGCATTGGAAAATCAACTCTCCTCAAGATAATCCAGGAAAAACTTCCGCACAAAGGCAAGGTGATGTGGGCAGCAAATGTTAAGATATCTTACTTTGATCAGGAAGCAGAAAACATAAACCGGCAGAATACAGTTTTTGAGGAAATTCACAGCAGATATCCTCTGCTTACAGACCTTGACGTAAGAAATCTTCTTGGTAAGGTCAGACTTGTCGGGGAAAATGTTTTCAAACAGGCGGGTGTTGTAAGCGGTGGTGAGAGATGCAAACTCTGTTTTGCAATCATGATGATGGAGCATGGCAATGTACTCATCCTTGACGAGCCTACAAACCATCTTGATTTGCAAACTAAGGAAGTACTTGAGGATGCTCTTGAAAGATTTGAAGGAACAATCATCTATGTATCACATGACAGGTATCTCTTAAACAGAATATCCAGTCGCATAATAGAGATAACTACTAACAGCACAGAGAGTTTTAACGGCGGATTTGACGACTATATGAAAGTTAAGCGTCAGAGGGAACAGGCTGAAGCTGAAGCGGCAGAGCTTGCCAGACAGGATCAGCTTCGGGAACAGTATGCTGAAAAAAAGGAAAAAGCTTTTAAAACAAAGGAACAGAGGAATCTCGAAGCGAAAAACAGACAGCGCATACGTGAACTTGAAAAGCAGATGGCAGAACTTCAGGAAGAACAGGAAAAACTTGAAAGCGAACTGATGGATGAAGCTGTAATTGCTGATTATAGTCTTATGAATGAAAAATGTACACGCATAAATGAAATAAAGGAACTTTCCAACAATCTTTTTGATGAATGGGCAGAACTTTCAGAATCAATTTAAACGGAGGAATCATACCATGGAAATAAACAAACGACTTGCAGAAGAATTTAAACTCAGACAGGATCAGATAGACAACACAATCGCTCTTTTTGATGATGGAAAAACAATTCCGTTTGTTGCCAGATACAGAAAGGAAGCAACAGGTTCACTTGATGACCAGATACTCAGAGAGATATTTGACAGAATGACATATCTTCGTAATCTTGAAAAACGTAAGGAAGAAATTATTTCACTTATAGATGAGCAGGGAAAACTTACAGACGAAATAAAATCAGCTGTTGAAAATGCTGTAACTCTTGTAGAAGCGGAAGATATCTATCGTCCGTTTAAGCCAAAGAGAAAGACAAGAGCAAGTGTTGCAAGGGAAAAGGGACTTGAGCCTCTTGCAGTATTTATAATGGCTCAGAACAAGGGTGAAGACCCAAATGCTGAAGCTCTGAAATTTATCAATCCTGAAAAGGAGGTTAATTCAGCAGAGGAGGCCTTAGCTGGTGCTTCAGACATTATTGCTGAAGATATTTCAGATGATGCTGAACTTCGAAAGATGCTCAGAGCATATTTTATGAAAAACGGAATTATCGTGTCAAAGGCATCTGACGAGGAAGCAGAGAGTGTTTATGAAAATTACTATGATTTTTCAGAACCCCTTGCAAAAGTTGCTAACCACAGAGTGCTTGCGCTTGACAGAGGTGAGAAGGAAGGCTTTATAAAAGTATCTGTGGCAGCACCTGATGATACACCTGCTGCAATGTGTGCAAACAGATATGTAAAAAATGAGAGCATGTGTGCTTCCATTGTTGAAGCTGCAGCTGATGACAGTTATAAACGTCTTATTTTCCCGTCAATAGAACGTGAGATTCGTACAGAACTTACTGATAATGCGGCAGAGCAGGCTATAAAGGTATTTTCAGAAAACTTAAGACAGCTCCTGCTTCAGCCACCGATAAAAAATACAGTAACACTGGGACTTGACCCTGGATTCAGAACGGGCTGCAAGGTGGCAGTTGTTGACCATACCGGAAAGGTTCTCTATACGGATGTTGTACATATTTCTATGGGTAGTGCTGCTGCTATTGACAGAGAAAAGCAAAAATTAAAGAGAATTATAATAAGCCAGAAGGTAAATACAATAGCTATTGGAAACGGTACTGCTTCAAGGGAATCTGAAGCAGTTGTAGCAGAAATCGTTAAGGAAATTGAACAGAAGGTAAGCTACATGGTAGTAAGTGAGGCAGGTGCTTCGGTTTACTCTGCTTCAAAGCTTGCAGCTGAAGAATTTCCGGATTATGACGTTTCACTTAGAAGTGCGGTTTCCATAGCAAGACGTCTCCAGGACCCGCTTGCGGAGCTTGTTAAGATTGAACCTAAGGCGATTGGAGTTGGACAGTACCAGCATGATATGCCAAAGGCAAGACTTAATGAGGCTCTTGGAGGTGTAGTTGAAGCATGTGTAAACTCCGTAGGTGTCGATCTTAACACCTCATCACATTCACTCCTTTCCTATGTTGCAGGAATTAACTCATCAATTGCAAAGAATATTGTTGCATACAGAGAAGAAAACGGTGAATTCACTGACAGAAAGCAGCTTCTCAAAGTACCTAAACTCGGAAAGAAAGCTTTTGAACAGTGTGCAGGCTTCTTAAGAGTAAGAAACGGTAAAAATCCGCTTGACAATACAGCAGTTCATCCGGAAAGCTATGATGCTGCTATGAAACTTATAGACGAATGCGGTTTTACTATCGCAGATATTTCAGGCGGAAAGTCGGAGGATATAAAGAACAGGGCAGAGAAGATAGGAATAACAGAGATAAGCAAAAAGCTAGACATAGGTGTTCCTACACTCAGAGATATAGTTTCAGAACTCCAGAAACCAGGACGTGACCTTCGTGATGAACTTCCTCCTCCGCTTATGAGAAGCGGTGACATTATGGAAATCAGTGATCTTAAGGAAGGTATGGAACTTATGGGAACTGTAAGAAATGTCATTGATTTTGGCGCATTTGTTGATATTGGAGTTCATGAAGACGGCCTTGTTCATATCTCACAGATATGCAACAGATATATCAAACATCCGCTTGAAGCTGTAAAGGTAGGAGAAGTAGTTAAAGTAAGAGTTATAAGTGTCGATGTTAAGAAAAAGAGAATCGGACTTACAATGAGACTTGACGAAGGGGCTGCAAAGAAATAATATGAAAAAGAGATTATTGGTATATCTTTTTGGTACACAGGGGTTTGACAAGATGGTAAGCAGCTGTATTAACATTATTGATTTTGGTTTGCTGAAAAATATATTATTGTAAACAAAAAAAGCTTATGTATCTGTATCGATACATAAGCTTAATTTTTTTATTAACCAGCTGGTTGTTGTTCATTTTCCGGAGGAGCCGGTGGATCGTTTTCCGGAGGAGCCGGCGGGTCAGTTTCCGGAGGAGCAGGTGGATCAGTTTCCGGAGGAGCTGGCGGATCAGTTTCCGGAGGAGCTGGCGGGTCAGTTTCCGAAGGAGCCGGCGGGTCGGTTTCCGGAGGGGCCGGCGGGTCAGTTTCCGGAGGAG
>JAEDJV010000141.1 GCA_016296165.1 Oscillospiraceae bacterium
GTCGCTTCTGTCGTTGTTGTGGCTTCTGTTGTAGTTGTCGCTTCTGTTGTGGTTGCCTCTGTTGTAACTTCAGGACCCGTGACACCTACAATAAGTCTACCAGAAACAGATGAAATTTCTGAACTATCCACCATTATCTGCTTATTAATATCCTCATGATATCTACATACCTCAAGTTCAGAAAGCTTTATCTCATATATACCATCTCTCATATCTTCAGGGAGTGTAAACGCAAACATACCCAGCACACCATCTTTTGCCTCAATGTTGCAACCGTCATCTGATGTAAACTGTGCAAGACCATATGTATCGCCAAGAACCCATCCGCCTGTGAGTTCACCTGCTGCCGCCATTTCAAACCTAAGACCTGTATTGTCAATGTTGTATGCAAACTGTACTCCGCTAATACCAGGGTTATTCCTGATTCTTATTTTTACTATTACCATTTCACCAGGACTGCCCTTTACATCCTCAACAATAAACTGCGGTCCGTCTGCTACTGCTGACTCTGATGTCAAAGCCGACACAATAGATTTATCACTAAGAAAATCAAAGTCACTTCCTGATACTGCATAAGCAGGTATAAGAGCAGCTAATAATACTGCTGCCGCAACACTCATCGATAATACCTTTTTCATAATTTCCTCCCAATTATCTCATTTTTTTTCGTTTATATCCTTCCATAAAATATGCAGGTAAATATACATAATTATGAAACAAACTTATGGATTATATTATATATTTTTATTTTCAATTTTACAATAAAAAAAAGAAAAATCGTGAAAAATCACATTACACGTACCTAAATATTGTTGATTTTGCTCTGTTATCCTAACGCACCAAATATCCCTACTCACGAAACAAAACAACCCTGACTGTTTTATAACTTACAGTCAGGGTTCCTTATTTTCTTTATTTTTCTTTCTTCGTCACTTCAGGCGATACAGGTGACGTGGTAACTGCTTTCTTTTCAGCAGCCGCTGCAGCCTGTTTTCTTTCAAGAGCAGTCAGATTTTCTCTGACTGCAGCCTTCTGAATACGAAGCTTGCTTCTGTCTCCGCCTGTTTCTATAACAAGAGTATCTTCTGTCTGACGAACAACAAGTCCGATTATTCCGCCAATTGTAACAATCTCGTCACCTATGGCAATACTTTCTCTCATTGCTTTTTCTTCTTTTTCACGTTTTTTCTGTGGTCTTAGTATCAGAAAGTAAAAAATAAGAATTATCGGAAGAAAAGTTATAAGCATTGACACCAGTGCTGATCCGGTGCTTTGCTGTTGTCCTGCTGCCGCTGTTTCAAGGATAATTGGTGTAAAGTTCATTTATTTACTGCCTCCAGATAAAATTTTCCCCGGGATTAGTTTTTTGATGTAAGGTACTTGTCTATTGACTCTGCAGCCTTCTTGCCTGCACCCATAGCGAGAATAACAGTTGCTGCACCTGTTACTGCGTCACCGCCGGCATAAATCCCCTCTCTTGTTGTCATCATATCTTCATTTACAACAAGACATCCTCTTTTGTTTGCCTCTATACCATTTGTAGTTCTTCTGATAAGTGGATTTGGAGAAGTACCGATTGACATAATGACTGTGTCAACTTCAAGTTCAAATTCTGAACCCGGAACCTCCTTAGGTCTTCTTCTGCCGCTTTCATCAGGTTCGCCAAGTTCCATCTTAATGCACTGCATTGAGGATACTCTGCCGTTTTCATCACCGTTAATCTTAACAGGATTGTTGAGAAGCATAAACTCAATGCCCTCTTCCTTAGCGTGATGTACTTCTTCCTTTCTTGCAGGAAGTTCTTCTTCAGAACGTCTGTAAACAATATATACATGTTCAGCACCCATTCTCATAGCACTTCTTGCTGCGTCCATGGCAACGTTACCGCCGCCTACTACAGCAACACTCTTTGACTTGATAACAGGTGTATCATAATCATCAAGATATCCCTTCATAAGATTAATTCTTGTGAGGTACTCGTTAGCTGAACATACACCGATAAGTGATTCGCCTTCTATTCCCATAAAGTTCGGAAGGCCTGCACCTGAACCGATAAATGCTGCTTCATAGCCCATATCTATGATGTCATCGAGTGAAAGAACCTTACCGATAACCATATTAGTCATAATCTCAACGCCAAGTTCCTTAAGGGCGTTTACTTCCTTCTGAACAATAGCCTTAGGGAGTCTGAATTCAGGAATACCATACATCAGAACACCACCGGCTACGTGAAAAGCTTCAAAAATTGTAACCTGATATCCCAGACGTGCAAGATCCCCTGCACATGTAAGACCTGCTGGACCTGCACCGATAACTGCAACTTTTCTGCCGTTGGAAACAGGTTTCGAAACAGGAGCAGCCTTGCCGTTCATAACGTAGTCAGCAACAAATCTCTCGAGACGACCGATACCAACCGGCTCACCCTTGATTCCTCTCACACACACGCCTTCGCACTGATTTTCCTGTGGACATACACGTCCGCATACAGCAGGAAGTCCGTTTGTTGACTTGATTATTTCGTAGGCACCGTTAAAATCTCTTTCCTTTACTTTGGAAATAAACTCCGGAATCCTAACTCCTACAGGACACCCTTTTACGCAAGGCATATTCTTACAGTTAAGACATCTCTCTGCCTCTTCAACAGCCATATCCTCTGTATATCCAAGAGTAACTTCTTCAAAGTTTCTTGCTCTTACCTTCGGATCCTGTTCAGGCATTACTACTTTATTTAATGACATATTTGGCATTTTTAAACTTCCTCCTCAAAACAGATTACTGTGCCTTGTTCATCATACGACAGTTGTGTTCCTGCTCTCTGTATGTTGAATTTCTCTTCATAAGCTCGTCAAAGTTTACCTTGTGACCGTCAAAGTCAGGACCGTCAACACATGCATACTTTGTTTCGCCGCCTACTGTAACCCTGCATCCTCCACACATTCCTGTACCGTCAATCATGATAGGATTGAGTGAGATGGTTGTCTTGATGCCATATTTTTTAGTAACATCACATACAAACTTCATCATTGGGACAGGTCCGATAGCAATTACTTCATCAAACTTCTTTCCGCCCTGAATAAGTTCGTCAAGAGCTGTTGTAACAAAGCCCTGCTTGCCATATGAACCGTCATCTGTTGTGATAATAAGGTCTGTACTTGCCGCCTTGAATTCATCTTCGAGAATTACGATATCCTTGTTTCTGAATCCGGCAATAACTGTTGTATCTATACCCTTATTGAAAAGAGATTTTGCCTGTGGATAAGCGATAGCACATCCGACACCGCCGCCAACAACACATACACTCTTTGCACTTTCTTCTATATGTGTAGGAACACCGAGAGGACCTACAAAGTCGAGAATAGTATCGCCTTCGTTAAGTGCTGAAAGCTTTTCTGTTGATCTTCCTACGATCTGGAAGATGATAGTTACTGTCCCCTTTTCTCTGTCATAGTCAGCTATTGTGAGAGGAACTCTTTCGCCCTTTTCGTCAATTCTGAAAATTATAAACTGACCCGGCTGTGCTTTCTTAGCAATAAACGGAGCTTCGATTTCCATTAAAACTACTGCTTCATTTAAAACTCTCTTGGTAACGATTTTAAACATTATTAAAAATCTCTCCTTCTATAAACTAAAACCATAAAAAACAAAATGGTCTCTAATGCCGTACTAATTACTATTCTATCATAATTCAGGTAAACTTGCAATAGGTTTAAAAAAGTTTTATGTAAGCAGTTCCCTTATCTCCTGAATCTCACCGCCAAGCATAATTTCTGAACTCACCGGATTTTCAAAAGTTGAGGCATAACTATAGAATGATACGCCGTTTATTTTTTTATCTTTCAGTATATCCGCAGTCTGTTTCGAAACGATATCAGTTCTGTTAATCCACTCATCTGCACCGTTTCCTGCCCATTCATCCGTACTGCCGTACTTGTAAGTGCATAATCCGACCACAAGACTGACATCTTTTGCTTTGATCATATTTTCCCAGGCTGCAACTGTTTCTGTATAAGGACATTCACTATTTTCATATCCGTAGTAAATCTGTGGAACGATATAGTCGCAGTATCCGTTACTGTTTGTCCATTTTTCAACATCAGCATACTGAACATCCATGTTCTGACTTATGTTTCCCTGAGGACTTATGCCGAAGAGCAGCTGAGGATTAACTGATTTTACTGTTTTGTATATTTTCCCCACGAGGCAGCTTGTATTTTCCCTTCTCCATACAGCAATATCCGGAGCACCGGACCGAATGAATTCATCATTGTCGAAACTGTTTTCGGTTGTCGGATAAAAATAATCGTCTATGTGTATTCCGTCGATATTATATTTTTCAGCTATCTCTCTTACACCGTCACATACAAGACTTACCGTTTCAGAATATGACGGGTCAAGCCAGAAACGACCGTCTGTTTCCTTCAGCAAACCGCTGTCTCTGTAATCGCGTACAAAACTGTAAGAATCACTTAATATGTTAAGTTCCTCCGGGGTTACACTTCTGAGGGGATTTATCCATGCGTGAAATGACATACCAAGTGAATGTGCGGAACTTATCATAATTTTTAAAGGATCAAACGACGTATCAGTATAGTATTGTCCCGGAGGAAATATATCAGAGGGATAATAAGCATCACAGAAAGCACGTACCTGAACATAAACAGTATTTATCCCCATCATGCAGGCATTCTGAAAACGTCTTCTTACTTCCGCTGAAAACTCGTCCTCTGTTTTTCCGGCAAGTATTTCAGCATAGTCCATTGAGGTAAACCACATTCCTTTCTGATATCTGTAATTCAGCGGTTGGTACCTTCCTTCCTGTATCATTGTTATTTTCCCGGAAAAATCTGAATACTCATCTGAAATATTTTCTTCCCTTTTCGGAAACATGTCCATTGTGAAAATAATTACCAGAACAAACAACGCAAATAATACTGCTGCCTTTTTCATAACGTCTTTCCTTTCGCTTTATGAATATATTTACAGTATATTTGAGAGAGTATAGGATTATGATAATTCCTATAAAATCTTACAGATGAAATCGTAAGTATATGCTTCCCGTCTTGATAATAGTATAAAAAAATGCTATACTAAGGTATAACTATTCACACAGAACGGAGGGTGAGATATGGGAACATACTTCAATCCATCAAATGAAGGATTCAGAAAATCAGCAAAGGATGAGATTTACATTGATAAAAGCGGACTGCTGAATATACTTAACAGGAAACTTGGCACCGAAAAGAACTGCATATCTGTAAGTCACGCACGCCGTTTCGGTAAATCACAGGCTGCCAGAATGATTGACGCTTATTACAGCAGAGGCTGTGATTCCACTGAACTGTTTTCAAATCTGGAAATATCAAAGTCTCCGGATTTTAAAAAGCATCTTAACCAGTACAATGTAATTCACATGGATATGGCTGCTATAATCGACGGACACAAAGAAGATTTTCTTGAAAATTTCAAAAGAAAATTATATAAGGATCTGTCAAAATCATTAAAGTGTGAAATAGACATTATTCAGGATATTTCTGAAACAGTAAATGATATATATGAAGAAACAGGTATTAAGTTTGTTATAATTATAGACGAATGGGACTGTGTTGTCAGGAATTATCCGGATAAACCGGAACTTGTACATGAATACATCCAGTTTCTGCATTCTATTTTTAAAAGCGAAGAATCACAGAAGTTCCTTGCATTAGGATATATAACCGGAATTTTACCGATAAAGAAAATAAAAGATGAATCCGCCCTTAATAATTTCAGAGAATACACAATGACGGATTCAAAGGAACTGACTAAGTATTTTGGTTTTACAGAATCTGAAGTTGAGTCACTTTGTATAAAATATGACATGAATATTGATTCTGTAAAAGAATGGTACAACGGTTATCTGATAAGCGGACAGCATATGTATAACCCTAATTCAGTATATCAGGCGATGGTAGACCACAGCCTTGAATCCTACTGGAAAAACACATCTGCTTTTGACACGATAAATACCTATATCACAATGGACTTTGACAGACTTAAGGATGATGTCCTGACAATGCTCAACGGAGGCAAAGTCAGAGTAGATGTGAATACATTCAGAAATGACCTGTCAGTAATCAATTCGAAGGACGATGCAGTTACAGCCCTTATACACCTCGGTTATCTTGGTTATAATTCAGAAAGAAAGTCTGCATATATTCCGAATTATGAAGTAGCAACTGCATTTCAGTCTGCACTTGCAACAGGTAACTGGAATGAGATTGCAAAAACTATTTCACGTTGTGATGAGCTTCTCTGGGCAACGATTGACAGAGAAGAAACAAGGGTTGCAGAACTCATTGAACTCTCGCACGAAACATATACATCTGTTCTGAAGTAC